>CALLYR010000421.1 GCA_937859005.1 uncultured Paracoccus sp.
CGGCCAGCAACTGCATGATCTGCGCCTGCTCGGTCACGTCCAGCGCGGTCGTGGGTTCGTCCGCGATCAGCAGGTCCGGCTTGCACAGCAGCGCCATCGCGATCATCACCCGCTGGCGCATGCCCCCCGAAAACTCGTGCGGATGCAGGCGGACGCGCCCCTTGGCGTCGGGGATGCGCACCGCGTCCAGCATACGGACCGATTCCGCCACCGCCTGCGCCTTGCCCATGCCCTTGTGCAGCATCAGGACCTCGGCCATCTGCTCCGAGACGCGCATATAGGGGTTCAGGCTCGTCATCGGGTCCTGGAACACCATCGCCAGCCGGTCGGCGCGCAGCCGGTTGATGACGCGGGGGGCTGCGTTCAGGATTTCCTGCCCGTCGAAGCGGACCGATCCGGTGGCGGTCCCGTTCCTTGCCAGCAGGCCCATGATCGCGAAGGCAAGCTGGCTTTTGCCCGACCCGGATTCGCCGACGATGCCCAGCGTCTCGCCGCGCGCCAGATCCAGGCCGATGCCGTTGACGGCCTTGACCTCCCCGTCGGGCGTGGCGAAGCGGACGTTCAGATCGCGCACCTCCAGCATGTCAGCGGTCCTTCGGGTCCAGCGCGTCCCGCAGGCCGTCGCCCACGAAGAAGAACGCAAACAGCGTCACGACGAAGAAGGCCAGCGGGAACAGCAACTGCCACAGCGTGCCATAGCTCATGGTCCTGGCCCCTTCGGAAATCAGCGCGCCCCAGGACGTCAGCGGCTCCTGCACGCCGAGGCCGAGGAAGGACATGAAGCTTTCGGTCAGGATCATCAGCGGGATCAGCAGCGTGGCATAGACGGCGACCACGCCCAGCAGGTTCGGCACGATGTGGCGCAGGACGATCCGCCAGCCGGGGACGCCGGTGGCGCGCGCAGCCTCAATGAATTCGCGGTTCTTCAGGGTAAGCGTCTGGCCGCGCACGATGCGCGCCATGTCCAGCCACGAAATCAGCCCGATCCCCAGGAACAGCAGCCACATCGACCGGCCGAACATGACCAGCAGCAGGATCAGCACGAACATATAGGGAATCGACATCAGGATATCGACTATGCGCATCATGATCTGGTCAGTCCGCCCCCCGGCATAGCCCGAGGCCGCGCCGTAAAGCGTGCCCACGACCACCGCGATGGCCGCGCCAACGATGCCGACCATCAGCGAGACGCGGGTGCCCTGCACCGTGCGGGCGAACAGGTCGCGGCCCAGCTCGTCCGTGCCGAAGTAATGGCCAGACTCGAACGACGGCCCGCCCTTTTCGGCGACCATGCCCATGACGTTGAAATCCAGATCCTCGTTGTTCCAGGCGGCCAGATTCTGCCCGAACAACCCGAAGGCCGCGACCGCCAGCAGGATCACCAGCCCCGCGACGGCGGCGCGGTTCCTGACGAAGCGGCGGCGCGCGTCGGCCCAGGGGCTGCGGCCGGCGACCTCCTCGGCACTCATGCGGTCGCCCAGGCGTTCGATGGCGTCGCGGTCGATCATGGTCATGGCATCAATACCTGATCTTGGGGTCGATCCAGGCGTAAAGCACATCGACCAGCAGGTTGAAGAAGATGGTCAGCGCGCCCACAAGGATCGTGATCCCCATCATCACCGCGTAATCGCGCGACAGCGCGGAATCGACGAAGCTGCGCCCGATGCCGCCGGTGGAAAAATACATGTCCACCACGACCGATCCGGTGATCATCGTCACGAACAACGGCCCCAGATAGCTGATGACCGGCAGCATCGCGGGCTTGAGCGCGTGGCGCAGGATCACCGCGCGCTCGCTTAAGCCCTTGGCGCGGGCGGTGCGGATGTGGTTCGACCCCAGCACCTCCAGCATGGACGACCGCGTGAGCCGCGCGATGGACGCCATATGCGACAGCGCCAGCGCGATGATCGGCATGACCCAATAGGGCCAGCCGCCCCAGCCCCCGCCGGGCAGCCAGCGCAGCCACAGGGTGAGGACCAGCACCAGGATCGGCGCGATCACGAAGTTGGGCAGCACCTGCGCCCCGATCGACACCCCGACCGCCAGCGTGTCGAGCCATGTGTTGTGCCGGATCGCGGCGACGACCCCCAGCGCGACGCCGATCACGACCGACAGGGCGAATCCGATGGCGCCATAGGTCAGCGTCACCGGAAACCCTTGGGCGATGATGTCGTTCACGCTGCGGTCGGGATAGACGAAGCTGGGGCCGAAATCGAACCGCGTCACGATGCCGGAAACATAGGTCCAGATCTGTTCGGGCAGCGACCGGTCAAGCCCGTATTTCGCCTCCAGATTGGCCAGCACCTGCGGGGGCAGGGCGCGTTCCTGCGTGAACGGCCCGCCGGGGGCCGCGTGCATCAGCACGAAGGACACGACGATCAGCATCAGCAAGGTGGGCACCGCCACCGCCAGCCGCCGCAGGATGAAGCCGAACATGAGGGCCTCGCAGCTTGGGAATGGGGCCGAAGCCGGGACCGCGGCCCGACGCGACGATACGCCGGGTCACGGGCGACGCGGCGTTACGGGGCGATGCGATACAGGTCCTTGGCGTACCAGGTGTTCATCGGGTTTTCCAGCGGCACCCCCTTCACCGCCGGGTTCCGCATCGCCACGCTGGCGTAATGATAGACGAACACGGCGGGAATTTCATCGGCCAGGATTGCCTCAGCCTTGCGGTAATCCCCGGACGGGTCTTCGGCGGTTTTCGAATGATCCAGCGCCGCGTCATAATCGGCGTTGACGAACCTGCCCTCGTTCTTTCCGGTCGAGCGGAAGTAATCCAGAAAGGTCGAGGGCTCGTTGTAATCCGCGCACCAGGCGTAACGCGCGATGTCGAAATCCTGGTTCTGCATCCGGTCGGTATGGACCTTCCATTCGACGTTGTTCAACGTCAGATCCACGCCAAGCTGTTTATAGAACTGCTGGGCCGCGACCGCGATCTTCTTGTGATCCTCGGACGTGTTGTATTGCAGGGTCAGCGTCAAGGGCTTGTCGGGGCCGTATCCGGCCTCGGCCAGCAGCTCTTTCGCACGGGCGGTGCGGTTCTCCTGCGTCATCTTCTCCCACGGGTTGTCGGGGGCGACGAAGCCTTCGATCGCCCAGTGGGTCCAGGTCCAGGCGGGTTTCTGGCCGCCCTGCAGGATGTTGTTCACCACGATGTCGCGCTGCATCCCCAGCATCAGCGCCTGGCGCACGCGCTTGTCCTTCAGCGCCTCGGGGCCCTTGTCGGACAGGTTCATGATATAGGCATAGGTGCAGGCATTGGGCGACACGGTGGCGGCGTCGGGATATTCCTTTTCCAGCCGCGGATACTGGCCGGCCGGGATTTCGACGTAATCCAGTTCGCCCGCGAGATAGCGGGTCAGCCCGGCGTTCACGTCGTTGACGGTGGTGAACTTCAGGTCGGTCAGGATGGTGCTGGCCGCATCCCGATAATTGTCGTTCTTCTTCATGGTCACCTGAACGCCCAGATCGTGCCCGGTCAGCACATAGGCGCCATTGCCGACCAGCTTGCCGGGCCGGGTCCAGTTGTCGCCTTCGGCCTCGACCACCTTCTGCGGCACCGGGAACAGGGCGGTGTTCGACTGCATCTTCAGGAAATAGGGCGTGGGCTGGGTCAGCGTGACCTCCAGCGTGCGGTCGTCCACGGCCCTCACGCCCAGTTCGGTCGCGGGTTTCTCGCCCTTGATGATCTCGGAAGCATTCGCGATGTTGGCCAGTTCCGCATACCAGGCGTATTCGGATGCGGTCTTCGGATCGACCAGCCGTCGCCAGGCAAAGACGAAATCATTCGCCGTGACCGGATCGCCGTTCGACCATCTGGCCTCCCGCAGCTTGAAGGTATGGGTCTTCCTGTCGTCGCTGAGGGTCCAGCTTTCGGCCGCGCCGGGGATCATCGCGCCCCTGGCGTCCTCGATGGCCAGCCCCTCGAACAACTGGTTGATGACATCCGCGCCCGGTCGGTCAGTGTTCTTCTGCGGGTCCAGCGTCTTGACCGCGTCCAGCAGCCAGAAGTCATAGGTCTGCCGGTCGGCCAGCTTCTCGCCCTCGGCCGGTTCGGCGGCCAGGGCGGGCAGGGCGATGCAGGCCGCAAGCGCCGTGGTCAGGAACAGCTTCGTCATCGGGTTCTCCGGATCGGTTGCGGCGCAGGCTGTGCGCCGGACTGTGGCCGAGCGTGGCGCAAACGGGACAGGCGGTAAAGCGGCTTCGGCAACCTGTTCCCGGCCAGCCGGAGCGGGCGCCGGCGCGATATTTCTTGACCCGAAACGAGGCGCAGGTTCATACGGCGGCGACGCGTGAGGCAGGTCTGCCGGAACATGCCGCGGGTGCTGCGCGGACGCACGACCGTAAAGGGGGTAACTGACCATGGGCGGCCTTCTGGCCCTGTCACGCGGCATCGACCGCATCAACACGGTGATCGGGCGCAGCGTCAGCTGGCTGATCCTGGTCGCCGTTCTCGTCAGCGCCGGCAATGCGATCATCCGCAAGGTATGGTCCATCTCGTCCAATGCCTGGCTGGAACTTCAATGGTACCTTTACGGCGCGGCATTCCTGCTGGCCGCGGCCTATACGCTGCTGGAAAACGAACATATCCGCATCGACATCGTCTATGGCGGAAGGTCGCGGCGGACCCAGCACTGGATCGACCTGATCGGGCATCTGCTGTTCCTGATGCCCTTCGTCATCCTGATGATCTGGCTGATGGTGCCCTGGCTCGGCCGCTCGATCACGTCGGGCGAACGCTCGATGAATGCGGGCGGCCTGATCATGTGGCCGGCCAAGGCGCTGCTGCTGGCGGGGTTCATCCTGCTGTTCCTGCAGGGCATTTCCGAAATCGTGAAGAAGATCGCGGTCATGCGCGGCCTGATCCCCGACACCCAGGCCACGTTCTCGGCGCATGGAGAGGTCGCCATCGACGACTCGCTGCTGGCCGAGGCGGGCTTTGCCGACCCCGACCATCCGGTGACGGACCAGATGATCGGCCACCCGCTGGACCACAACAAGAACCATACGGATCGGGACACCCGCAAATGATCATGGAAATGATCGCGCAGAACATGGCGCCCATCATGTTCGCAAGCCTGGTGGTGTTCCTGCTGCTGGGTTATCCCGTAGCCTTCGCGCTGGCCGCGAACGGCTTGCTGTTCTTCGTCATCGGGGTCGAGCTTGCGCCCCTGTCGGGCGGCAGCATCAACCTGTCCTGGAACCTGCTGCAGGCGATGCCGGAACGGTTGTGGGGCTTGCTGTCGAACGAGACGCTGCTGGCCATTCCCTTCTTCACCTTCATGGGCATCGTGCTGGAGAAATCCGGTATGGCCGAGGATCTGCTGGACACCGTGGGCCAGTTGTTCGGTCCCGTGCGCGGGGGTCTGGCCTATGCCGTCATCATCGTGGGCGCGCTGCTGGCGGCGACCACGGGGGTCGTCGCGGCATCCGTGATCGCGATGGGGCTGATCTCGCTGCCGATCATGCTGCGCTATGGCTATGACCGGCGCATCGCCTCGGGGGTGATCGCGGCGTCGGGAACGCTGGCGCAGATCATCCCGCCGTCGCTGGTCCTGATCGTGCTGGCCGACCAGTTGGGCCGGTCGGTGGGCGACATGTACAAGGGCGCGATGGTTCCGGGCCTGGTGCTGACGGGGCTGTACATGTCCTATGTCTTCGTCATGTCGGTGATCCGCCCGGCGTCCATGCCCGCCCTGCCGAAAGAGGCGCGCACCCTGGGCTCGGGCGTGACCTCGCTGATCGTGGCGCTGGCCGTCGGCGCCGGGATCACCTGGGCCGCGCATCACTGGCTGTATCCGACCCAAGGCAACAATGCCGACATCCTCGGCGCGGTCGTCGGGGTGGTGGTCATCTATGTCGTCGCGCTGCTGGACCGGACGCTGAAGACCGGCCTGATGAGCCGCCTTGCCCAGCAGGTCATCATCGTCCTGATCCCGCCGCTGGCGCTGATCTTCCTGGTGCTGGGCACGATCTTTCTGGGCATCGCCACGCCGACCGAGGGCGGGGCGATGGGGGCCGTGGGCGCGCTGGTCCTGGCCGGGGTCAAGGGCCGTCTGGGCAAGGGGGTGATCCCGCAGGCGCTGGCCTCGACCACGCGGCTGTCGTCCTTCGTGATGTTCATCCTGGTCGGCGCGCGGGTGTTCTCGCTGACCTTCTATGGGGTGAACGGGCATCTGTGGGTCGAACATCTGCTGACCAGCCTGCCGGGCGGGGAATACGGGTTCCTGATCGTCGTCTCGATCCTGGTGTTCCTGCTGGCGTTCTTTCTCGATTTCTTCGAGCTTGCCTTCATCATCGTGCCGCTGCTGGCGCCGGCTGCGGAAAAGCTGGGCATCGACCTGATCTGGTTCGGCGTGCTGCTGGGCGTGAACATGCAGACCTCGTTCATGCACCCGCCCTTCGGCTTCTCGCTGTTCTTCCTGCGGTCGGTCGCGCCCAGGGTGCCCTACAGGGACAAGGTCACCGGGCTGATGATGGAGCCGGTGCGCACCGGCCAGATCTATTGGGGTGCGGTGCCCTTCGTGGTGATCCAGATCGTCATGATCGGGCTCGTGCTGCTGTTTCCCGGCATGGTCATGCATTACAAGGGCAAGCCGGCCGATACCTCGAACGTCAGGATCGAGATTCCGTCGGGCGGCGGTCTGGGCGGCGGTCTGGGTGGCAATCCGTTCGGACAACCCCCGGCTGGCGCGGGCCAGGGCCAGAACTCGGCTCCGGCCATGAACGGGCTGGGCGGTCTGGGCGGCCCGCCG
>CALLYR010000422.1 GCA_937859005.1 uncultured Paracoccus sp.
AGCCTTCCTGTCCGCGCAGCTGCGTGCGATCGTCGGGCTGGAACTGCCGCTGGCCCGCCTGGAGGGCAAGTGGAAGGCCAGCCAGAACCGCGCCCCGGACGACCGCTCCGGGGTGATCGCGGGCCTTTCGGCGCGCGGCGAGCCGATGGCCGGCATCGTTCCGGCCCCCTGAACCGATTTCAGTGAAAGCCGGCGCCTGCCGGCGGAAAGAACCCCATGTCAGACTGGCTGGCCCAGACCCCCGAAGCCGCCCGGCGCTATGTCGCCGGACGCCGCCTCGACGAGGTGGAATGCATCGTCCCCGACATCGCGGGCGTGGCCCGCGGCAAGGCAATGCCCGCGTCCAAATTCGCCCGGCAGGAAAGCTTCTACCTGCCCAACAGCATCTTCCTGCAGACGATCACCGGCGAATGGGCCGACAATCCCGCCGGCGCCTTCACCGAGCCGGACATGATCCTGCTGCCCGACTTCTCCACCACATCCGCCGCGCCCTGGACCGCGGACGTGACATTGCAGGTCATCCATGACGTGCTGGACCAGCAGGGCAACCCGGTGCCGGTCGCGCCCCGCAACGTGCTGAAGCGCATCGTCGCGCTTTATGCCGAACGCGGCTGGCGACCCATCGTGGCGCCCGAGATGGAGTTCTTCCTCGTCGCGCGCAACATCGACCCGAACCAGCCGATCCAGCCGCCGATGGGCCGGTCGGGGCGGCGTGCGGCCGCGAAACAGGCCTATTCGCTGTCGGCGGTGGACGAATACGGCAAGGTCATCGACGACATCTATGATTTCGCCGAGGCGCAGGGGTTCGAGATCGACGGCATCCTTCAGGAAGGCGGCGCAGGTCAGGTGGAAATCAACCTGGCGCATGGCGATCCGGTGCGCCTGGCCGACGAGATCTTCTATTTCAAGCGCCTGATCCGCGAGGCCGCGCTGCGCCACGACTGTTTCGCCACCTTCATGGCCAAGCCCATCGAGGGCGAGCCGGGCAGCGCCATGCACATCCACCATTCGGTGATCGAGGCGGACACGGGGCGCAACATCTTTTCCGACGAACAGGGCCGCGAGACGCCAGCCTTCCTGCATTTCATCGCCGGGATGCAGACCCACCTGCCCGCGGCGGTCGCGCTGCTGGCGCCTTACGTCAACAGCTATCGCCGCTATGTCCCGGACTTTGCCGCGCCGATCAATCTGGAATGGGGTCGCGACAACCGCACCACGGGCCTGCGCGTGCCGATCTCGGGGCCCGATGCGCGGCGTGTGGAAAACCGGCTGGCGGGGATGGACTGCAACCCCTATCTGGGCCTCGCCGCCAGTCTGGCGACCGGCTATCTGGGGCTGATCCAGCAGGAAAACCCGCGCGCCGAATGCCTGGGCGACGCCTATATGTCCGAGGACGGGCTGCCGCTGAACCTGGGCGACGCGCTGGACGAGATGGCGGAATCGGATGCCATGCGCGAGGTGCTGGGGCACGAGTTCGTGGATGTCTATGAATCCGTCAAGCGCAACGAATACAAGGAGTTCCTGCAGGTCATCAGTCCATGGGAACGCGAGCATCTGCTGCTGAACGTCTGACCGTCGGGGCGGGGGCCAGTCCCCGGCCACTGTCGTGGCCTTCCTCCCTGAAAACAGTCCACCGGGCTGCTTTCCGGGCGCTTGGAAGCCGCGGGATATCTGGACAAGGAAGAAATGCAGGCCTGTGCCCTGACTCGCGCGGTCAGATGTGCAGCCGCGACCGGGATACCTCATGAACCTGCTGTTTTCCAACGACCGCCGCGGGAAATACCCGCCCAGCCTTTATGCCGGCCAGAACCCGCCCCTGCCGCCCTTTGCCCCGCAACGGGGCGAGGATCGGGCCGATGTCGTGGTTGTGGGCGGCGGCTATACCGGCCTGTCCGCAGCGCTGCATCTGGCGCGGGCCGGGCGGCGGGTGGTGCTGCTGGAAGCGCATCGGGTGGGCTTCGGCGCCTCGGGGCGGAACGGCGGACAGGTCGGCTCGGGCCAGCGGCTGGAGGTGGACGACCTGGAACGCATGGCCGGGCGCGAGGCCGCGCGGCGCCTGTGGGACATGGCCGAGGACGCCAAGACCCTGACCCGCGCGCTGGCGGCGGAATCCGGCGTGGCCTTTCACCCCGGCATCGCCCATGCCGCCCGAACGGTGGCCGAGGTGGTCCATGCCCGCGCCAATTCCGAACGGCTGGCGCGGGACTACGGCTATGACGAGGTGCAGCCGCTGGACCGGGAGGAATTGCGCGCACTGGTGAAATCCCCGCTTTACCGGGGCGGCGACATCGACCGCGGCGCGGGTCATCTGGACCCGCTGGCGCTGGCGCTGGGGATCGCCCGGCTGGCCGCGCAGGCAGGTGCCGTCATCCACGAGACGAGCCATGTCCACCACATCACGCACGCCCGGCGCGCGGGCGAAAAGTCCATCGTGCAGACCGGCACCGGCCGCGTGATCTGCGATCAGGTGATCCTGGCCGCAAACGGTTATCTGGGCCATCTGGACATGGGCGTGGCGGCCCGCGTCATGCCGATCAACAATTTCGTCGTGGCGACCGAACCGCTGGGCGCGCGGGCGGACGACATTCTGGCCGGAAACATCGCGGTCCACGACACGCGCTTCGTCGTCAACTACTGGCGGCTCAGCGACGACCGGCGGTTGATCTTCGGGGGCGGCGAGAACGTCAGCTATCGCTTTCCCCGCGACATCGCGGCCAAGGTGCGCAGGCCGCTGGAACAGGTCTATCCGCAGTTGAGGGGCGTTCCGATCACCCATGCCTGGGGCGGAACGCTGGCGATCACCATGAACCGGATGCCGCTGTTCGCACGGCCCGCGCCGAACTGCCTGTCGGCCAGCGGCTATTCGGGGCATGGCGTCGCGCTGGCCAATCTGGCGGGGCGGCTGATGGCGCAGGCGGTCATGGGCCAGTCCGAAGGGTTCGACGCCATGGCCGCGCTGTCCCCGCGCCCGTTTCCGGGCGGAGCGGCGCTGCGCTGGCCGCTGCTGGTCGCCGGCATGGGCTGGTATTCGCTGCGCGACCGGCTGGGATTCTAGGGCTGGCGGCGTTCTGCCGCCTTGCGCTGCGCGGCCTCGATACGACGCGCCATTCGCTGCATCCGGTGCTTGTGATAGGCGCGGACGACCGGGACGGTCATGTAATGCGCCACGACCGCCGCGATCAGTCCGGGGCCAAGTCCCCCCACAAGATAGGGCAGGAAGATCGTGTCATGGAAGGCGTGCAGACGGTCCCATTCCGCGACACGGCCGTCAAAGACCGACAGGAAATTGTGCCACAGCTGGGCGCCCGCGGCCGTGAATGCGCCCAGGATCGCACCGGGGGCCATGCTGCCATGCACCCCCAGTATCCAGCGCCCCAACCCCACCGACATCACCGCAATGAGAGGAGTGGTGAGCGGGTTGCCGACAAAGGTGCCCAGCACCGCAGCGACCAGATTGCCCCGGATCACCCAGGCGATCAGCATCGCCCCGACCAGATGGCCACCGAAGAAGGGGGTAAAGCTGATGAACGTCCCCGCCGCGATGCCGCGGGCGATGCGGTCGGGCGGGTCCGGCAGGCGGCGGATACGGTGGATCACATATTGCACCGCCCGCGACCAGCCGCCGCGCGGATAGATGATCTCGCCCGCCCTCTGCGAATAGCTGCGCGGCTTGCGCTTGAACACCGGTCCCGCCCCCGTCGCATCGTCAGGGTCAGTCAACCAGCCGGAGACCTGGGGCGCAAGGCTTTCGCGGGCCGCGATCAGACCGGGGCAAGGGCGTCGCGCACCCGCGCGACCTGCGCCACGTCGCTTTCGGCATCCAGCGCCGTCATCAGCGCATGCAGATGTTCGCTGTCGCGCAGTTCGACATCCACCGTCAGCCGATAGAAATCGGGCTTGCGGTCCATGAACTGCATATCCGAGATATTCGCCCCCTGCGCGCCGATCAGGGTGCAGATGCGGCCCAGAACGCCCGCGTCATGGCGGATCGTCAGCGACAGCCGGGTGGAATAGGCTGCCGGATGGCGCCCGTCGCGCCAGCGCAGATCGACCCAGCGCCCCGGCTGATCCTCGAAATCGGCCAGCACCGGACAGTCGATCGCATGGATGACGACACCCTTGCCGCGATAGGTGATGCCCACGATGCGTTCCCCCGGCAGGGGCGAACAGCAGGGCGCGCGGGTGAATTCCTGATCCGCCTCCAGCCCGGCGACGGCGCGGCGGCTGTCCAGTTCTTCCTTGTTCGGGGCAAGGTCCGGATAAAGGGTGCCGATGACCTGCTGGGACGACAGTTCCGCACTGCCGATGCGGGCCAGCAGCTCGTCCGCGTCGGGCAGCGCCAGCGCCTTGGCCGCGGTGCGCAGCGCCTTGTCGGTCACCTTGCGGTCCACATGCTCGAACGCCACGCGCAGCAGTTCGCGCCCCAGCCGGATGAATCGGGACCGGTCCTCCTCGCGCAGGGACCGGCGGATCGCGGCCTTGGCGCGTCCGGTCTTGACGATGTCCAGCCAGGCCGCCTGCGGCCGCTGTCCCGAGGCCGCGATGATTTCGACGGACTGGCCGTTCTTCAGCCGCGTCCACAGCGGCACGCGGATGCCGTCCACCTTGGCCCCCACGCAGCTGCTGCCCAGCCGGGTATGGATGGCATAGGCAAAGTCGATAGGCGTGGCGCCTTTCGGCAACTGGATCACGTCGCCCTTGGGCGTGAAGCAGAAGACCTGGTCCTGATACATTTCCAGCTTGACGTGTTCCAGGAACTCGTCGTGATCCTCCTCGCCGAAGCGTTCGGTCAGGCTGGCCAGCCATTCGCCGGGATCGACGGCGAAGGGGTTCTTGCTGCGCACCCCGTCGCGATAGGCCCAGTGGGCGGCGACGCCCGCCTCGGCCACCTCGTGCATGGCGCGGGTGCGGATCTGGACCTCGACGCGGGTTCCGTCGCGGGCCGAAACGGTGGTGTGGATCGAGCGGTAGCCGTTCGACTTGGGCTGGCTGATGTAATCCTTGAACCGCCCCGGCACCGCGCGCCACTTGCGATGGATGATCCCCAGCGTGCGGTAACAGTCGGCTTCGGACCGGGTGATGATGCGGAAGCCATAGATGTCGGACAGGCGGCTGAACGACAGCTGCTTTTCCTGCATCTTGCGCCAGACGCTGAACGGCTTTTTCGCCCGGCCGAAGACCTCGGCCTCGATCTCCTCGCGCTCCAGCTCGGCGCGGATCTCGGCGGTGATCCGGGGAATGACGTCGCCGGTTTCCTTCTGCAGCGTGACGAAGCGGCGGATGATGGAATTGCGTGCCTCGGGGTTGATGACCTTGAAGGCAAGATCCTCCAGCTCCTCGCGCATCCACTGCATCCCCATGCGCCCTGCCAGCGGCGCGAAGATGTCCATCGTCTCGCGCGCCTTCTGCAGCTGCTTTTCGGGGCGCATGGATCGGATGGTGCGCATGTTGTGCAGCCGGTCGGCCAGCTTGACCAGGATGACGCGCAGGTCGCGCGACATGGCCATGAACAGCTTGCGGAAGTTCTCGGCCTGCTTGGAATGGGCGCCCGACATCTGCAGGTTGGTCAGCTTGGTCACGCCATCGACCAGATCGGCGATCTCGCGTCCGAAGATGGCGGCGATGTCGGCCCAGGTGGACCGGGTATCCTCGATCGTGTCGTGCAGCAGCGCGGTCACGATGGTCGCGTCATCCAGCCGCATCTCGGTCAGGATCGCGGCGACGGCGACAGGATGGGTGAAATAGGGCTCGCCCGAATGGCGGGACTGCCCCTCGTGCATCCGGCGGCCATAGTCATAGGCCTGCCGGATCAGTTCGGCATTGGTCCGCGGGTTATAGTTGCGGACCAGCGCGATCAGGTCTTCGGCGTCAAACCTTTCCAATCGAAGACCCTGCCGCGTTCAAGCCTCAGCCGCGATTCTGCGCCTCGAGCATCATGCGCAGCATGCGCTCTTCGCTTTCCTCGTCGGCGGGCCTGGGACGGTCGATTTCCGCGCCCAGCAGCAGCGCCATCGCATCTTCCTCGGGCTCGTCCACCTCGATCTGGGTCTGCGACTGTTCGATCATGCGTTCGCGCAGTTCGTCCACCGGCTGGGTTTCGTCCGCGATCTCGCGCAGGGCGACCACCGGGTTCTTGTCGTTGTCGCGATCCACGGTTTCCTTGGCGCCGGCAGTGATCTCACGCGCGCGGAAGGCGGCAAGCATCACCAGATCGAACCGGTTCGGAACCTTGTCGACGCAATCCTCGACGGTTACGCGGGCCATTCAACACCTCTGCGAATCGGACGGTAAGGGCAAGTTGCCATTGCTGACGCAGTCAAGCCCGATTGTCAAGAACAGGGTTCATCCAGTCCTGGCCCCGCGGTGTCCGGCCTTTGGTCGTCCAGCCGCCCCTCGAAACAGCACGTCACCGTTCCGTGGACCATCCAGGCCGCCCCTGCCCGGCGCGGCAGCCAAAGCCCCTTGTGCCGTTTCGCACCCGCCCGTCAAAATCGTATTCGCCGGACCGGATCGTCTGCCGGGTGCGAAAATTCATCCATCGCGGCGGGGCTCCCGGATGCCGGGCGTCATTCCGGCCAGACCGCCGGGCGGCAGATCGGCCAGCATCCGCGCGACGGTGTGCCCCGTGCGCGGATGGACCCAGCCGGGCGCGATTTCCGCCAACGGCCCCAGCACGAAGCCGCGGTCCTGCAGACGCGGATGAGGCAGGATCAGCCGGTCGGGCGTCTCGTGCGGCTGCCGTTCGGTCGGCAGCGTGCGCC
>CALLYR010000423.1 GCA_937859005.1 uncultured Paracoccus sp.
ACGAAGCGGAGCGATGCCCGGATTCGCGCCTATTTGCACAAAAAAGCGGCATGATGTAAACGCAGTGGGCCTCCCGCCATCTGCGTGGAATAAATGCGTCACGGCCTCGTCGCCGCTTGGCGGTCCGGGCCGGCGTGATTAGCTTGCATCTGTCATCTTTGGGAGTGTCGGGAATGTTCCTGTCCGTGTTCGATCTGTTCAAGGTGGGCGTCGGGCCGTCCTCGTCCCATACGATGGGGCCGATGGTGGCCGGCGCCCGATTTCTGGAGCGGCTGCGGCAGGGACCGTTCCGCCCTCATGGCCTGCGCGCCAGCCTGCACGGCAGCCTGGCCTTTACCGGCAAGGGGCACGCGACCGACCGCGCCACCATCCTGGGACTGGCAGGCTTCACCCCCGACACCATCGACCGCGCGGCGGCCGATGCCGCGCTGGCCGCCAATGCCGAAACCCATGTGCTGACGCCCCCCGGCCTGGGCGAGCTGCGTTTCGACCCCGAGCACGACCTGATCTTCGATTACGACCGGCCCCTGCCCGGCCATGCCAACGCCATGATCCTGATGGCGACCGACGCACAGGGCGACGTGATCTTCCAGCAGACCTATTATTCCATCGGCGGCGGCTTCGTCATGACCGCCGAGGAGATGGAAGCGCGCGGCGACGAAAGCCGCACCGATGCCACGCCCAAGGTGCCTTATCCCTTTGCCAATGCGGCGGAAATGCTGGCGATGGCGAAGGCCTCGGGCAAGCCCATCGCGCAGATGAAGCGCGAGAACGAGCGCGTGTTCCGCTCGGACGCCGAGATCGACGCCGGGCTGGACCGCATCTGGCAGGTCATGCGCGATTGCATGGAACGCGGGCTGAACGCCGAGGGCATCCTGCCCGGCGGCCTGAAGATCCGCCGACGCGCCAAGGGCATCCGCGATGCGCTGCTGGCCGAGCGCGGCAACAACCTGACCGCGCCCCATGTCATCAACGACTGGATGTCGGCCTATGCGATGGCCGTGAACGAGGAGAACGCCGCCGGCGGGCAGGTCGTCACCTCGCCCACCAATGGCGCGGCCGGGGTGGTGCCGGCGGTGATCCGCTACTGGCTGGAGCATGTCCCCGGCGCCAGCGCCCAGCAGGTGTCGGACTTTCTGCTGACCGCCTCGGCCGTGGGCGGGCTGGTCAAGCACAATGCCTCGATCTCGGGGGCCGAGGCGGGCTGCCAGGCCGAAGTCGGATCGGCCAGCGCGATGGCCGCGGCGGGGCTGGCAGCGGTGCTGGGGGGCACGCCCGAACAGGTGGAAAACGCCGCCGAAATCGCGCTGGAACATCACCTGGGCATGACCTGCGACCCGGTGGCCGGGCTGGTGCAGGTGCCCTGCATCGAAAGGAACTACCTGGG
>CALLYR010000424.1 GCA_937859005.1 uncultured Paracoccus sp.
GGGCCGGGCACCCTTTGGGTGGGCAATCCCCCGCTCCGGCGCGGGCAACGCGCCCTTGCATCGCCCGCGCCCGCTTGCCACATCGGACCGGACAGGCAGCGGCACGGACAACATGCAGAAAGTCGATCTTTCCGAACGTCCCGGCTGGCGCGAGCGCGCCACGGAACTGGGCTTCACCTTCGCCGACATGGGGGGCGAGCCATACTGGGACGAGACCTCGGCGTATCGCCTGACCCTGCGCCAGATCGAGGACGACATCGAGGCCCCCGCGACCGAGTTGCACCAGATGTGCCGCGAGGCGGTGGCCCACGCCGTTGACTCGGAGGAATGGATGGAGCGGCTGGACATCCCCCGCGCCCACCGGGATTTCGTCGCGCAATCGTGGCGGCAGGGCGAGCCGGAACTCTATGGCCGCTTCGATCTGGCCTATGACGGCAGCGGCCCCGCGAAGCTGCTGGAATACAATGCCGACACGCCGACCTCGCTTTACGAATCCGCGTCCTTCCAGTGGCTGTGGTTCGAGGAAAGCCGCGACGCGGGCGTGCTGTCCCCGGACACCGACCAGTTCAACCGCATCCACGAGGCGCTGGCCGAACGCTGGGCCGAAATCTGCGCGCCCGGCGAGGATGTGCATTTCGCCGCCGACGCCGACAACCCCGAGGATTACGCCACCGTCGAGGCGCTGGCGTGGGCCGCGCGCGAAGGGGGGATTGGCGCGCATTTCACCGCGCTGTCGGCCATCGGCATCACCGATCAGGGCCAGCTTGCCGACGATCAGGACCGGGTGATCGGAACGCTGTTCAAGCTGTATCCGTGGGAGGACATGCTGCGCGACGACTTTGCGCCGCATCTGCAATCCTCGCAGACCCGCTTCATCGAGCCGCCGTGGAAGGCGGTCCTGTCCAACAAGGGCCTGCTCGCGCTGCTGTGGCAGATGTTCCCCGGCCATCCCAACCTGCTGCCCGCCTTCTTCGCCGCCGACGTCGAGGCCGCGCGGCGCGGCGATTCCCCCCCCTTCGCTGACGCCATCGCCGCGGCCGAGCCGGAACTGGCCCGCGGCCATGTGACCAAGCCCATCTTCTCGCGCGAGGGGGCGGGGGTCGTCATCACCGAAGGCGGGCGAGAGGCCGAGCGTGCCCCCGACGACAGCTATTCCCACCACCCGCAGGTGGTGCAGGGGCTGGCGCGGTTGCCCGGATTCGGGGGCTTCCATCCCGTGCTGGGGGCGTGGATCATCGGGCAGGATTGCGCGGGCCTGGGCATCCGCGAGGACCGGGCCCGCATCACCCACAACCTGTCCCGCTTCAAGCCGCATTTCATCGAAGGATGACGCCATGACCGCAGCCGGACCCCGCCGCAAACGTTCCCGCCATGTCGCGCTGGTCCTGGCCGGAACCGCCGTCCTGACGCTGGCGGCCTGCGAAAGCGACCAGACCGACGCGCAGGCGTTTCCCGATCTGCAAAGCTGCCTTGCCGCCGCCAAGGAAGGCGGCTTGTGGTTTTCCGAGGAAGACTGCCAGACCCAGTTCGCCGCGGCGGAAAAGGAACATCTGGAAACCGCGCCCCGCTATGAATCCAGGGAACTGTGCGAGCAGGAACATGGCGCGGGCGCCTGCGGCGACGATCCGGCGGCGCAGCAGCAGGGCGGAGGCGGCTTCAGCTTCATGCCGCTGCTGGTGGGCTACATGATGGGGTCGATGCTGGGGCGCGGGGGCGGCGTCTTCAGCCAGCCCATGATCCGCACGCCGGGCGGCTATTCGACGCCGAACGGCGGCCAGACCTTTGCCAGCAACAGCGGCGCGGGCAAGGTGCCGGCCTCGACCTTCAACCGC
>CALLYR010000425.1 GCA_937859005.1 uncultured Paracoccus sp.
CACCGAACCCCCGCCGAAGCCCACTCCCACAAAACAGGATCCATCAGCTGCCCCTGTAGGTGGAAAAGCCGTAGGGCGAGATCAGCAGGGGCACGTGGTAATGATCCTGCTCGGACATGCCGAAGCGGATCGGCACCTCGTCCAGAAAGCGCGGTTCGGGGGCGTCCACGCCTTCGGCGTCAAGCCAGGCGCCGACATGGAACACCAGCTCATAGCGGCCGGTCTGGAAATCCGCTTCCGGCAGGATCGGCGTGTCGGTGCGGCCGTCGCGGTTGGTCAGCATCTCGGCCAGGCGCTCGCGCCCGTGGTCGAGACGGAACAGTTCGATCCTCATGCCGCTGGCGGGGCGTCCGCCAGCGGTGTCGAGGACATGGGTCGTCAGATAGCCAGCCATGTCGTTTTCTTCCTTGTCAGTGAGCATCGGCGGCGGCACCCGCGCGCCGCATTTCCTCTTCGTCCACATGGGGGGCGCCGTTGAAGAAGAAGTTCAGCCCCACAGCCCCCACCGCGGCCAGCAGGATGCCCGAATGGGTCAGCACCTTGGTCGATGCCGGCAGCCACTGGTCGAAATCGGCGGCGACCATCGGGATCATGCCCAGGCCCAGCGAGATGGCGACGATGAACAGGTTGTGCCGGTTCGAGGCGAAATCGACGCGCGACAGGATGCGGATGCCGGTCGCGGCGACCATGCCGAACATCACCAGCCCTGCGCCGCCCAGCACGACGGTCGGCAGCGCCTCGACCAGGGCGCCCATCTTGGGGATCAGGCCCAGCACGATCATGATGGCCCCGCCCATGACGCAGACAAAGCGCGAGCGCACGCCCGTCACGCCGACCAGCCCCACGTTCTGCGAGAACGAGGTATAGGGAAAGGTGTTGAACAGCCCGCCCAGCAGCGTGCCGACGCCGTCCACCCGCAGGCCCGCGGCCAGGTTCCTCTGGTTGACGGGGCGGCCAACGATGTCGCCCAGCGCCAGGAACATGCCGGTCGATTCGATCATCACGACCACCATGACCAGCGACATGGTCAGGATCATCACCGGGTCGAAGGTGGGTATCCCGAAGTGCAGCGGCCGGATCACGGCGAACCATTCGGCCGAGGCGACCTTCTCGAAATGCATCATCCCCATCGCCGCGGCCAGGATGCCGCCGACCAGGATGCCGATCAGCACCGCGATATTGGCCAGGAAGCCCTTGGCATAGCGCGCGATCAGCAGGATCACGGCCAGCACGATCAGCGCGATCATGAGATTGTGCGGCGCGGCATAAAGCGGGTTAGGAACGCTGGGCGCCAGATTGACCCCCAGCGGCACGCCGCCCTCCATCAGTTCGGACTGCAGCCAGGCCTGATACGCCGGATCGACGATCTTCGGCGCGGTCGGCCCCACCGGCAGCCCGAAGATCCAGTTGATGCCGATGGGCATCAGGCTGACCCCGATGGTCAGGATCACCGTGCCAGTCACGACCGGCGGAAAGAACCGCAGCATCCGGCTGATGAGCGGCGCGATGAAGATGCCGACGATGCCCGCGCCGATCACGGCGCCGAACAGGGCGCGCGCCCCGATCTCGCCCGGCGTGGCGCCGGCGATGGCGACCATCGGTCCCACGGCGGCGAAGGTCACCCCCATCATGACGGGCATCCTGATGCCCAGCCAGGCGCCCGCGCCCAGCGACTGGATGATCGAGGCGATGCCGCAGACGAACAGGTCGGCGGAAATCAGGAACGCCACGTCCTCGGGCGTCAGTTTCAGGGCGCGGCCGACGATCAGCGGCACGGCGATCGCGCCCGCATACATCACCAGCACATGTTGCAGCCCCAGCGCGAAAAGCCGCGCCGGCGGCGGCACCGCATCCACGCTGTTGGCGGGACGCGCGGTCCCCATGGAATCAGCCAGACTGGCCATCGAATGTCATTCCCCTGCTGAAGTTGCTTTTTTAAGCGTCAACTTGCCACCCGGGGGCTGTTTGACAACGTCTTTGACCGTGTTTTCCACGATGCGGATGAAACGGGACGGATTGCGGACGGCCCCGGATTGCCCCAGCCTGCCCGCAGAATGACAGAAGACGACCCCCTGATCCCGCCCGTCCGCCGTCCCCCGGCCGCCCCCGATGCAGCCCGCGAACGGCGGCCCGGCCGCCCGCGCAAGTCGGCCGGAACGGCCGGTTCCCCGGTCATCGACCGGGCGCTG
>CALLYR010000426.1 GCA_937859005.1 uncultured Paracoccus sp.
GGATGGATTTCCTGTACTGGGACGTTGAACTGGAAAGCTGAGCGCCCCGGATCAGGCGCCGTGGCGGGGGCTGGATTCGTCGCCGCTGTCATCCGCCGGGGCCGCCAGATGCAGTACCGCCGCTGCCGCCAGCGCCAGCATCCCCACCACCGGCAACGGGATGCCGATGGCGACCGCCACCCACAGGGTCACGCCTGCCGCGACCAGCACGGCGGTCAGCATCAGCAGGAAATGAGGCAGCGGCATCGATTCACTCCGGCATCTGTCAGATCAATATGGGGCCGCCGGCGGCCGGGGTGAAGTGTTCTTGTATCCGAAATCCGGCCATTGTCGCTTTCACGCAAGGGACTGGCAGGAAAACGCGGAACGCTGCGGCCCCGTCCCCGCGCATCCCCCCCGCGCGGCAAAGGGAACCGCCGCACGACCGGCGCGGCGGCTGCGATCGGTTGCGGGGTCAGGGGGCGGGCGGCGGGGCGGCCGGATCGGGTGCGATGTTGCGGCCGTGCTGCGATTCGCGTGCGCTCCGGCGGGAACGCAAGCCAGCGCTGCGGGTTGCCAGTCGGAGGGGACAGCATCCGCACGCCCCTGTCTGCAAAGGGGTGCCGCCATGCCGTCCATCCGCCGCGCCAAGGGCTATTCCGGCCTGCAGATCGCCCTGCACTGGATCATCGCCGCGCTGATCGTGGCCCAGTTTCTGACCAGCGACATGATGAGCGACTATTTCCGCGCCCTGCTGCGCGCGCCCGAGGGCCGTCCCGTGATGGGCGGCGCCGTCTGGCACGCGGTCGGCGGGGGGCTGGTGCTGCTGCTGACCGTCGTGCGGCTGACCGTGCGGATGACGCATGGGGTGCCGCCGGACAGTCCCGCCTCCGAGGCTTGGGACCGCCTGCTGTCGCGGGTCGTGCATTTCGGGATCTATGTCCTGCTGTTCGCCATGCCGCTCAGCGGATTTGCCGCCTATCTGCTGCCCAGCCGCGCGATGGGAGAGCTGCACGAATCCCTGAAATGGGTGCTGATCGGGCTGATCGTGCTGCATGTCCTGGGGGCGTTCTATCACCACTTCCTGCTGAAGGACGGGCTGATCCGCCGGATGATGGTGCCGGACCGCGGCGCCGAACCCCGCTGACCTGACGCCTGTGATCTGAATCAATGTGCCGGCGCCACCGCGCGGCCATCCTGACGACAACCAACGGAGAAAGCCGATGTCCCGCCTGTTCCTGTTCCTGCTGTCGGTTTCTGTCTTCAGCCTGGCGGGCACCGGGGTCATCATCGTGCTGGTGCTGGGATATTACAGCTGGCCGGCGATCCTTGCCGCCGGGCTGATCGGGGCGGTCGGGGGCGTGCCGATCGCCTGGCTGATCGCGAAACGCATCCGGGCGACCGATCCGCGCGAAAGCCTGCGCAACGAACCCTGAGAGCGGCTCAGCCGGTGCCGTTCAGGAATCCGGCCACGCGCTCGCCCACCTCGGCCGGGCGTTCGGCGTGCAGCCAGTGGCCGATGCCGGGCATGTGTTCGATCACCGCCTGCGGAAACGCCGCCCTGATCGCGGATTCGCCCCGCGGGTCAACATAGTCGCTGTCACCCCCTGCCAGGAACAGCGCCGGGCCGTCAAAGGGGCGGCCGCCTGCGGGAAAGCCGGTCACATCGTCCATGCGCTCGTGCAGCACCGCCAGGTTCATCTTCCAGGCGGGTGGCTGCGCCTTCAGGTCCAGCGATTGCAGCAGGAATGCCCGCACCCCCGGATCCTGCACCTTTGCCGCCAGCGCCGCATCGGCCTGCGACCGCAGGGTGAGGCCGGACAGGTCCAGCGATTCCATGGCCTCGATCAGCGATTCCTGCGTGTGGGGATAGCTGACCGGCGCGATGTCCAGCACCACCAGACGGCGGACCAGCTCGGGCCGGGTCATGGCCAGCCGCATCGCGGCCTTGCCGCCCATCGAATGGCCGACCACATCCGCCCGCCCGCCCTGCGCCTCGATCACCTGCGCCAGATCGCCCGCCAGCGCCTCATAGGAATGATCGGGGCTCTGGAAGGATTCGCCGTGGTTGCGCATGTCCACCGACACCACCTGCCGGTCGGCGCCCAGCCGGCGCGCCAGCCCGCCCAGGTTGCGCGCCTGTCCGAACAGCCCATGGGCCAGGACGACGGGGGGCAGGGCCGAGGGCGCACCCGAGACGATCTGATTCAGCATCATGCGATCCTTCCTGAGGGTGCTGGCGGCGGCGCGCCGGGACCCCTATTCTGGCCGCACGGCAGGCGCGGGGGCAAGCGATGACGGCCGATGACGTGCAGGCGATGGCGGACGAGGTGGAGCAACTGATGGCCGCGCGTTTCGGCGGGCTGCGGCGGGGAAGGCAGGCCGATCTGGCGACGATGGTTCGGCGGCGCGGGGGCGCGCTGCCGCGGCGTCAGCGCAAGGCGGCGCAGGTGCTGGCCCGCGCGCAGGCGCAGGCCGCCATGCCGCGGGTCGCGCGGCAGATGGACACCGCCGCCGCCCGGCGCGCCCATGCCGAACTGGTCCGTTACCTGCGCCCGCTGGGGGGCGCGGCCCGCTGGCGGGGACGCGCACTGGATTTGGCCGCGGCGGTCCTGTTCGGGCTGATGCTGCTGGGTGCTGGGGTTCTGTGGGTGCTGGTCTGGCGCGGCTATCTGCCGTGAAGATGCCCGCGCCGGCGATGCGGCGCGGGCAAGGGGATCACATTCCCTGATACAGCGGGAAGCGGGCGCAGAGTTCCTTGACCTCGCCCATCACGCGCGCTTCGACCTCGGCGTTGCCGTCCTCGCCATTGGCGGCCAGGCCGTCCACGACCTCGACGATCCAGCGGGCGATCTGGCGGAACTCGTCCTCCTTGAAGCCGCGGGTGGTCCCGGCCGGGGTGCCCAGCCGGATGCCCGAGGTGACGAAGGGCTTTTCCGGGTCGAACGGCACGCCGTTCTTGTTGGTTGTGATATGGGCGCGGCCCAGCGCGGCCTCGGTCGCCTTGCCGGTCACGCCTTTCGGGCGCAGGTCGGCCAGCATCAGGTGGTTGTCGGTGCCGCCCGACACGATGTCGATGCCGCCCTTCATCAGCTCGTCCGCCATCGCCCGCGCGTTCGCCACGACCTGGGCCGCGTAATCCTTGAAGGACGGGTCCAGCGCCTCGTGGAAGGCCACGGCCTTGGCGGCGATGACATGCATCAGCGGACCACCCTGCAGGCCGGGGAACACGGCCGAGTTGATCTTTTTCGCGATGTCGGCGTCGTTGGTCAGCACCATGCCGCCGCGGGGGCCGCGCAGGGACTTGTGCGTGGTCGTGGTCACGACATGGGCATGGGGCAGGGGCGAGGGGTGCTGCCCGCCCGCGACCAGCCCCGCGATATGGGCCATGTCCACCATCAGATAGGCGCCGATCTCGTCCGCGATGGCGCGGAACGCGGCCCAGTCCCAGACGCGGGAATAGGCAGTGCCGCCCGCGATGATCAGCTTGGGCTTGTGTTCCAGGGCGCTGGCGCGCACGGCTTCCATGTCCAGCAACTGGTCCTGCTGGCGCACGCCGTAGCTGACGACATTGAACCACTTGCCCGACATGTTCACCGGCGAGCCATGGGTCAGGTGCCCGCCCGAGTTCAGGTCGAGCCCCATGAAGGTGTCGCCGGGCTTCAGCAGCGCCAGGAACACCGCCTGGTTCATCTGGCTGCCGCTGTTCGGCTGGACGTTGGCGAATTCGCAGCCGAACAGTTCCTTGGCCCGCTCGATCGCCAGCGTTTCGACGATGTCCACATACTGGCAGCCGCCGTAATAGCGCTTGCCGGGATAGCCTTCGGCATATTTGTTCGTCAGGACCGACCCCTGCGCGTCCAGCACGGCCTTGGACACGATGTTTTCGGACGCGATCAGCTCGATCTCCTCGCGCTGACGGCCCAGTTCCTTGCGGATGGCGTCGAAGATATCCGGATCGCGGTCAGCCAGATCCTGGGTGAAGAAGGCGGTGTTGGTCATGGAATCCTCCGGGCTTTGATGCCGTGTAGCCGGTTTGGCCCTGCGGTTCCAGAATGGACGCGTTGGCTGGACGGCAGAAATGCGCCCGTCGCGGGGACTTGCCAAGTTCCGGCACGGGTGCAGGATGCAGGCATGAGCGCGATCCACTTCACCGCCAGCGACACCGAGATCGCGCTGTCCGCGCTGGGCCGCCTGATGGACCGATACGGCCAGGCGCCGGTCGGCCGGGCTGATGTGGTCGTGGCGCTGGGCGGCGACGGCTTCATGCTGTCCACGCTGCGCCAGAACCTGGGCAAGCCGGTTTACGGCATGAACCGCGGCACGGTCGGCTTCCTGATGAACGAATATTCCGAGGATGACCTGCCCCACCGTATCCATGCGGCCGAGCAGACGGCCATCAACCCGCTTTCCATGACCGCCTGTACCCCCGACGGACACGAATACCAGGCGCTGGCCATCAACGAGGTCAGCCTGTTGCGCGCCGGCCACCAGGCGGCCAAGCTGCGCATCAGCGTGGACGGCCGGATGCGGATGGAGGAGCTGATCGCCGACGGCGTGCTGCTGTCCACGCCGGCGGGGTCCACGGCCTATAACTACTCGGCGGGCGGGCCGATCCTGCCGGTGGGCTCGGACGTGCTGGCGCTGACGGCGATCGCGGCCTTCCGTCCGCGCCGCTGGCGGGGCGCGATCCTGCCGAAGTCGCGCGTCGTCCGCTTCGACGTGCTGGAGGCGCAAAAGCGCCCCGTCATGGCCGACGCCGATTCCCGCGGGGTCGAGCGCGTCCTCTGGGTGGAGATCCGGTCCGAGCCGCGCATCAGCCACCGCATCCTGTTCGACACCGGCCACGGGATGGAGGAACGGCTGATGCGCGAGCAGTTCGTGTGACGCAAGGGCCTTGCATCGGCCGGCTGCGCTTAGCCGGCCTCCGGATCGGGGATGCGGGGATAGGTGACCTTGCCGTCTTCGCTGCGCCGCGCGCCGGGGGTGGGGCTCGCGCTGTCGGTATGACCCGGCCCCATGAGATGATCGACCGCATGGCCGTTCAGCAACAGATAATCGGTGATGATCCGGCGATGGCAACGCCACCAGACCGCCTCGGAACACATGATGGCGATCCGCTGCCCGGCCCCCAGCGTGACCAGATCCTCAAGGGCGGCGCCGAACCGGGGTCCCAGCGCATAATCGGCATAGTTGTGAAAGCTTTGCACCCGCCACATGGCGTTCAGGTCGGGATCGATGTCCGGCTGGCGCGCGCGTCGGCCGCCCAGATCGGGGCTGTGGCGATAACCGATCTGCACCTGCCCCAGATCCCCCGGCAGCGTGTCGATGTTGAAGGCCGGGTTGCTGCGTGACCGCGGAAAGGCCCTGACATCGACCAGCAGGCCAACCTGGGCGGCCTGCAACATGCCGATGAGCTCGTCCAGCGGACGGCTGGAATGGCCGATGGTGGTGAATCCCGTTGCCATCAGTCGATCAAGGTCAGCGCACCTTCCTCGGGGGCCGCGTCAGGGTCCGACTTGTCGCTTTCGATTTCATGCTGCGGATCGTCGGGGCTCGCCCGGCGCCAGAGTCCCTTGCAGTCGGAGTCCCGTTCGTGAACCTTGATGATCCGGCCGCTGGCCTGCCCTGCTTCCGATTTCCAGCTGACATGATCTCCTTCGGAGAACTTCGCCATGATGCGCATCCTTTCCGGTCATTGAACGCCCCTTGCGGAATGCGGATGGGGCGGCGGACGTTCCCGTCGCGCGCAGGGATCGGCGTGGCCCGATGGCGTTTGCCTTGCCCGCCCGCCCGCGCTAAACGCCGCCCATGCTGGACAACCGCCCCCCCCTGCCGCCTGAAATCGCCCGCCGCCGGACCTTCGCCATCATCGCGCATCCGGACGCCGGCAAGACCACGCTGACCGAAAAGTT
>CALLYR010000427.1 GCA_937859005.1 uncultured Paracoccus sp.
GGGCTGCTGACGGTCGTGGGCTCGGCCCCGGAATGAGCATGGCAGGACCCCGAAGACCCCTCGCCCCCGCGCGATCCGGAAGCCTTCGGCCGCTTTCTGAAGGCCGCCGTCGAACGCTATGCCCCCCGTGGCATCGACACCTGGGAAATCTGGAACGAGCCGAACCTGCGCGGCCCGTTCCCGCCCCGGCCCGATCCGGTGGCCTATGCGGCCCTGCTGAAGGCGGCCTCTGCCGCGATCAGATCGGCCGACCCGGATGCGACCGTCATTCTGGGGGGGCTTGCGGCCGCGACATCGTCCGACTTTTCCGGCAAGGCGATCGCCGCAACCGAATTCCTGGAAACCGTCTATGCCCAGGGCGCGGGGGACTTTTTCGATGCGGTCGGCTTTCACCCCTATACCGGGTCGGACCTGCCGGACCTGAATGCGCGAAGGAATTCCTGGGGCCTGATGGCCGGGCCGATCCGGTCCGTCATGGCGGCGCATGGCGACGAGGCCAAGAAGATCTGGATCACGGAATACGGCGCCCCCACCAACGAAAACGATGGCGGCGTGCCTGAAGCGCGGCAGGCCGAGCTGCTGGCGTCCGGCGTCAGGATAGCGCGGGATACTCCGTGGCTGGGACCGCTGTTCTGGTACAGCTATCGCGACCTGGGAACCGATCCGGCCGACAGCGAGGACTGGTTCGGCCTCATGGCCGAGGACGGCCGCGCAAAGCCTGCCCGCGCCGCGCTTGAAAGCGTCGCTTCCGACTAGGCATCCCGCCCTGGCCCCGGGGTGCCCGGCCGCGCGCGCTGCCGTTTCGCGTTTCGCGCCAAGCGGGCCAGCAGGACCCCCGCGGCGCCAAGCCCGCCCAGGGCCAGGAACAGATGGCGGTTGGTCAGCCCCAGCCGGCTTCGCGCGCTGCGGCGATAGCGCGGGTCGAAGAACCGGCTGCGCGACAGCAGCCGAGCCAGCGGGCCGGGGCTGCGGGGGATCAGGACCTCCAGCCGGCGGGGACCCTCGGGATTCAGCCGGTCGATGGCGGCGATGACCCCGCCCTCCGCCTCGATGGCCGCGTTCACCGCCTCGACCGACGCGCCCAGATGTTCGGCCAGAAGGTTTGCGCGGATGTCGCGGATGCGGGCGCGGTCGGCGGGGCGCCGGGCCAGCAAGGCGACATCGGCTTCGGTGTCGAAGCCCATCGAGCGGCGGTCGATGTTGCTCGACCCCACGCGCAGGAACATGTCGTCCACAATCATCAGCTTGGCATGGACATAGATCGGCTCGCCCGCGGCGTTGACCGGCGACACCATGCGGAAGCGGCGGAAGCGGTCGCGCGCCTGCAGCGCCAGCATCATCGTGCTGCGGGTGACATGCATCGCCGCATCTTCCAGCGCGCCCTGCGCCGCCTCGGGGTTGACGACGACGATTTCCGGCCCCTCCGGCTCGGACAGGCGCGCGGCCATGGCGCGGGTGATGCTGTCGGATGCGAAATACTGCGATTCGATATAGATGCAGTCGCGCGCCGCGGCGATGGCGTCCAGATACAGCCGCTCGATCTCGGCGACGGCGGGGGTGTCGCGCTCGGGCGGCTCGGTCCGGGAGATGGCGACGGGCACGTCGCGGAAATCGACCGCCGCCCCGGACGGCCACAGATCGGCGGCCGCGGGCACCGGCTCGGGCAGGGGGGCGTCATTGGCGCGCAGCCAGCGCGCGCGGGCCAGCTCGCCCAGGGCGGCGGCGGCCGGGCCGGTCATCATCGCGGCGGCGTCGTGCCAGGGCTGTGCGATTTCACCCGAACGCAGCCGCCTGCGCGGATCGCCGGAACGATGCCCGGGCGTGTCCCAGCGGCCTTCGGTCAGGTCGAGGCCGCCGCAGAAGGCGATCGCATCGTCCACGACCACGATCTTCTGGTGGTGGCAGGCGCCGATCGGATGGCGGCCGTCAAAGGCCAGATGGATCTGTTCGGGCGACATCAGCTTGATGCGGAATGCCGGAATCGCCCGGCCGGGCGCGATCAGGGCGCCGCCGCTCCATTTCAGCAGATAGATGTCGAGGTCCGGGCAGCGATCGACCAGCGCCTCCAGGAACGGGCCGACCTGGTTGGGCAGGCCGTCCAGCGCATTGCCTTCGGCGTCGCTTTCGCCCGGCAGCATCTCGATCTCGAAATCGAAATCCCACCCGATCATCACGACAAGATGCCGCGCCGACACAAGCGTCCGGCGCAGGGCGCGGAAATAAGCCTGACCGTCAACGATCAGCGCCAGACGGTCGGCCGGGGCCACACGCCAGCAGTTGCGGCCGGGGGTGAAGGAAAGCGAGGTCATGATTTGCAAGCTGGGAAAGCTGTTCCAGCGTAACGGGGCCAGCCACCGCGGGTTCCCTGCGGCCATTGGCCCCCTGAATCCCGATCATCCGGGGGTTGCATTCGGGGCCGGGGCGCTGTCCTGATGCCGCCCGGGACAGGCCGCCGATTCGTCTGCGCGGCGGTGACGCGAGATCAGGGGAAGGCCGATGCGGACCTATAGCCCGCAGCAGTTTGCGGACAGCTTGAAGACCAGCCACTATTCCGACGGCGTGACGCGCAGCATGAGGCCGGGGCGCGACGGCACGATCAGCGTCAATCTGGCGGATCTGACGACGCAGGAAAAATGGCTGGCCCGCGCGGCGCTGGGCGAACTGGGCCAGATCACGGGGCTGCGGTTCGCCGAAACGGCCGGCCGCGCCCAGATCACCTATGTCAACGACGGCTCGGGCGCCAATACACGCACCGCCGCCTCGGGCGGCACGATCACCTCGGCCACGGTGCGGATCGCCGCGTCGCGGGTCGAGCCCGGCGACAGCCATGGCAGCCATGCCTTCCGCACCTATATGCACGAAACGGCGCATGCGCTGGGTCTGGGCCATCCGCAGGATTATGATGCCGTGACCTCGTTCGCGCGTTCGGCCATCGCCAATGACAGCTGGCAGATGAGCCTGATGTCCTATTTCGACCAGACCGAGAATACGGCCGTGGACGCGACCAAGGCCTATAACATCACCCCGATGCTGGCGGATTATGTGGCCTTGCGGCAGATGTATGACGCGCCGGCCCTTCATCAGGGGCATACGGTCTATGGCGTCGGCTCGACCGCCGGCGGGGCGCTGGATGCGGCGGCCCGGCTGGGCGCGCGCGCGGCCTTTCTGGTCGCCGACCATTCCGGGACCGACCATCTGAACCTTGCGGGCCTTGCGGCGGCGCAAAGGATCGACCTGACCCCCGGGGCGATTTCCGGCGTGATGGGTGCGGTCGGCAACATGCAGATCGCCTTCGACACCTGGATCGAGAACGCCACGGGCGGCACGGGGGCGGACGGCATCACCGGCAATGCCCTGGCCAACCGCCTTGTCGGCGGGGCAGGGAACGACACGATTCAGGGCCGCGGCGGCAGCGACGTGATCGAGGGCGGCGCGGGCAACGACCGCCTGTGGGGCGAGGACGGCGACGATCATCTGTCGGGCGGGGCCGGGCACGACCAGTTGCGCGGCGGGGCGGGGAACGACCGGCTCATCGACGCGGGCGGCGCCAATCATCTGGACGGCGGCGCCGGGAATGATGCGATCACCGGCGGCATCCACGGCGACACGGCGCTGGGCGGGGACGGGGCCGACACGATCATGGCGGGGGCCGGGAATGACCGGGTAAGCGGCGGCGAAGGCGGCGACCGCCTTTTCGGCGCCGAGGGCGCCGACACCATCCACGGCGGCGGCGGCCATGATGTCATCAGCGGCGCGGCGGGCGACGATGTCATGACCGGCGGCGCAGGCAATGACGATCTGGCGGCGGGAATGGGAAGCGATGTCCTGGACGGGGGGCTGGGCAACGACATGATGCGCGGGGGCATCGGGCGGGACCGGTTCGTCTTCAACGATGGCTTGGATATCATCCGCAACTTCGACTCTGCAGCGGACGTGATCGATCTGCGGGGCCTGGCAGGCCTGGACAAGTGGTCGGATGTGGACAGCCGGCTTGTCCAGTCCGGCAATGACGTGCTGCTCCGCCACGGCGAAGACGTCCTGCGGATCGAATGGGCCCGGCTGCAGGATCTCGATGCGTCCGATTTCCTGTGGTGAGGACCGGAAACAGGCTCGCTCCATGGCAGAAGATGCCGCCGGTTTCGCTGATTCGGAAACGCCGATTCCCGCAATCCGGGGCATGAAGGACACGGGCCCGGCCTGCCGCAGCCCGAATCACTTGCCCGATTGCCTGCTCCGAATCCTGAATCGAGCCGGGGCAGTATCACGGTCCGCAGACGTGTGCCGGAAAACGGGGACGGGGACGGGGCAACCCGGCTTGTGCGGCCGGTCAGCCAGTGCCGCGGGACGCCGCGCCGGGCTGTCGGCGGGATGGATGCGGGCTGTCAGTCCATTAGGAAACAAGGAGAAATCGGCAGGCACCGATCCGGTCATTCTGCAGAACAGCCCGCTTCATACCACGGGCGCCCCGACGCGGCTGCCTCGTCAAGCCACTCGCATGTCGGCACGGGCTATGCTATGTCCCGTGGCAGGGAATTTGTCCCCATGTATTTTTTCTGGAACCACGCATTTGGTTGTCGCCCATATTTTTCTGGGGGCCGTCTTTGGAACGGCCGCTGCGGTTTTCATGTTCTTCCAGGTCGGTCTGCTTTGGGCCATGGCTGCCTATGTGACTGTCGGCAGCACAGCCATGCTGACCCTGGCGGCAGCTCGCTGGTTCTGCAGATCCCCCGCCCCGGCCGAGTGGTCAGAGGACGCAGCCGCCGACAGCCACGGGATCATTCATCCAGCGCAAGCGGCGAAGACGCTGCGGAATGATTCGCCGCGCTGCGGAGAAGCAGATCGAGATCGCCGCGCAGCGAAAGAGAGCGGTCATATTCAATGTCGCATTCCCGACAGGCGGATACAGAGAGCATCCTCGGATCGCGAAGCTGCCAGGGGCCGGTAAGTCCGGGTGCAAGATCGCCGGCAGTGTTGTCCCCGGCGCAATCATGCGGTCCCGCGCGCAGCAGCCGGGGCCCCACCAGGCTGATGTCCCCCCGCAGCAGGTTCAGAATGCGCGGCAGTTCGTCCAGCGATGTCTCGCGCAGGAAACGGTCGAATTCCGTCACCGTCCGGCCGCGCCCCTCGGCCTCTGTCCTGATCTTCCACAGCCGGAAAGGCTGTCCGTTCCGGCCGCGGCACAGATCCCAGGCGACCGGATTGCGCCCCTGCGCCAGTACGATCAGCATCAGCAGGGTGATCGTCGGCACCACAAAAGGAAGGACGGCCAGGGCAAGTCCCAGATCGAGCATCCGTTTGCCGCAGCGCCGATAGAAGCTGTCTTCCCTGGTTCGATGCGCTTGGGGAAGGGAGGGAACGGGATCTCGGAAAATCATCATGCCACTGGATTATTAAAAATATACTCTTCCACCTTGCTATACCGACTGCCCGACTCGGGGCCAGTTGACCCTTTGGACAGGTGCGCCGAGCGCTTTCGCGCAGCGCCATCCGATGCGGCTTCTTGCCGCAGGCCGGGGTGCGGGCGCAAGGCACAGGGCACGCGATCAGCGAATCCGTACCCGCAAGCGGGGAATATGCAACGCATGCGCCCGCCCGCCGCGGAATGCGGGCCGGCGGGCATCGGTCCTGACCGGAAGCGTTTCCGCCGCAGGCGGTGAGCCTAGGCGTTGCTGAGGCGGCGCGCGGACCCGTCGGCCTGCGCAGCGAAGGCTTCCACCAGTTGCACCAACCGGGCGAAGTCGTCGAAGGCCGCGGCATGCGGCAAATCCTCGACCGGGGTGCGGCGATAACCTTCCGTGAAAAGGGCAAACGGGATGGCTGCGGCCCGGGCGCATTCCGCATCGACCTCGCTGTCGCCGACATACAGTACGGGCCCCCCGCCGCAGGCGGCGTGGGCAAGGCGAAGCGGCGCCGGGTCGGGCTTGCGCCGGGGCAGGCTGTCGCCGCCGATGACGGCGGTAAAATGCTGTGCCAGCCCCAGATGGGCCAGCACCGCGCGGGCAGGGGACACCGGCTTGTTGGTGCAGACCGCCAGCCTGCGGCCCATTCCCGACAACGCCCGAAGCGTTTCGGGCACACCCGCATAGGGCCGGGTCAGCGTGACCGCCGTTTCATAATGGCGCGTGAATTCCGCCGCCATATGTGCGGCCAGCCCCGCGTCCCGGATGCCGTGGCGGTACAGCAGGCAGTCCACCAGATGCGGGACGCCCCGGCCGATGAAGCCGCGCACCTCGGCAAGGCTCAGCGCATCCAGCCCCTGCGCGGCCAGCACGATATTCGACGTGGCGTGGATGTCGGGGGCGCTGTCGATCAGCGTCCCGTCAAGGTCGAAGATGACGATCATGGCACGGCCTCCGCGTGGTTCTTCAGCCGGGCGCGCAGATCGGCGACCGAGGCGATCATGGAAAAGCTTTCGATACAGGGCACGTCGCCCGGAAAGACCTCGTGCGTCGTATAGGTCGCGGGCGAGACGATGCAGCGCAGGCCCGCCGCCCGCGCGGCCCTCAGCCCGTTCAGCGAATCCTCCAGCGCCACCGCGCCGGGCGCAGCCATGCCCAGCCGGTGCAGCGCGAGCAGATAGACATCGGGCGCGGGCTTCTTGGCCTGGACCTCGTCGCCCGCGGCGATGGCGTCGAACAGATCCTCGGATGCTGCGCGCAGGGTGGCGCGGATCAGCGCGTCGATATTGGGACGGCTGGTGGTCGTCGCGATGCCCAGGCGCAGGCCGTGGCTCCGCGCGTCCTCGATCAGCGCGCCGATGCCGTCGCGCAGCGCGATCTCTCCCGCCTCCATCAGCGCGGCATAGCGGTCGGTCTTGTCCCGGTGCAGCGCGGCGATGTCGTGGTCGCGGGGCGACCTTCGCAGGTCATGCGCGATGAAATGGGCGATGCGCTCCTTGCCGCCGGTCACGGCCAGAAGGCGGCGATAGATGCCGCGGTCCCAGTGCCAGTCCAGACCCGCCGCGGCAAAGCTGTGGTTAAAGGCGCGCCGGTGCAGTTCCTCGGTTTCCGCCAGCGTCCCGTCCACGTCGAAGATCAGCGCCTCAGGCATGGGCCCGCTCCGCCGCCTTCCTGATGGCGCGGATGTTCTCGCCGTAAGGGCTGCTGTTGGACACCGATCCGCCCTTGAACACGGCCGAGCCCGCGACCAGCACATCGGCGCCTGCGGCTGCCACCAGCGGCGCGGTCTCGGGGGTGACGCCGCCGTCCACCTGCAGATGCACGGGCCGGTCGCCGATCATCGCGCGCAGGGTGCGGATCTTGTCGATCTGGCTGTGGATGAACCTCTGCCCGCCGAAGCCGGGGTTGACCGTCATCACGCAGATCAGGTCCACGTCGTCGAGCAGCATCGCCGCCGCCGCGGCGGGCGTGCCGGGGTTGAGCGCCAGGCCCGCCCTGGCCCCCGCGCCGCGGATCGCCTGCAGGGTGCGGTGGATATGGGGGCCGGCCTCGACATGGGCGGTGATGATGTCGGCGCCGGCCTGCGCGAAGGCGTCGATATAGGGATCGACCGGGGCGATCATCAGATGCACGTCCATGAGTGTGGTGACGTGGCGGCGGAAGGCCGCGACCGCGGGCGGGCCGAAGGTCAGGTTCGGGACGAAATGGCCGTCCATCACATCGACATGGACCCAGTCGGCGCCCTGATCCTCGACCGCCCGGATCTCGCGGCCGAAATCGGCAAAGTCGGCGGACAGGATCGAGGGCGCAATCCGGATGCGGCGGTCAAAACTCATGGC
>CALLYR010000428.1 GCA_937859005.1 uncultured Paracoccus sp.
CCCATGCGCGCCTGCCGCAGATCGCGCCCTTCGTCCACCCGCGCCTGTCGCTGGCCGGGATGCGCCGCTGCCGGTACCAGCTGTGCCTTGCAGGCTTCGACGTGGGCACCAACTTCACCTGGGCCGCGCAGTCGAACGCCGTCGTCCTGAAGGAGGAAGCCGGGTGGGAGGTCTATTATTCCGCCCTGTTCAGCCCCTGGGAACATTACATCCCCGTGGCCGCAGGCTGCGCCGATCTGGCGGAACGTCTGGACTGGGCGCGCAGACACCCGGCCGCCTGCATCGCGATGTCGGCGGCGGCCCGCGCGGTGGTGGCCGAACTGTCCGATTTCCCCGCCCAGCGCGAGATGATGCGCCGCGTCGCGGCCGCGCTGCCCGCGGTGCCGCCGCCCTTCGACCCCTGACCGCGGTTTCCGCCATGCGGAAGCAGGGCGTTCCTTGCCTTGCCAAACCATGCGCGGCGGTGATGCTTTCCCGCGTGACCTGCCGAGAGGGAAAGACGCGATGAGATACAGCCGTGACATGCGCGGATACGGACAGAACGCGCCCGACCCGAAATGGCCGGGCGGCGCCCGCATCGCCGTCCAGATCGTCGTCAACTATGAGGAAGGCGGCGAGAACTCGGTCGAGCACGGCGACGCCGCGTCCGAGGCGTTCCTGTCCGAGATCGTGGGCGCCCAGCCCTGGCAGGGCCAGCGCCACTGGAACATGGAAACCATCTATGACTATGGCGCGCGGGCCGGGTTCTGGCGGCTTTACCGGATGCTCGAAGGCATCCCCGTCACCTGCTATGGCGTGGCGACCGCGCTGGCGCGCAGCCCCGAGCAGACCCGCGCGATGATCGACGCGGGGTGGGAGATGGCGACCCACGGGCTGAAGTGGATCGACTACAAGGATGTCCCGCGCGAGATCGAGGCCGAGCATATCCGGCAGGCGGTCGCGCTGCACACGCAGGTGACGGGATCGCGTCCCTTGGGCTTCTATCAGGGCCGGGCGTCCATGAACACGGTCGCGCTGGGCTGCGAGGAGGGGGGCTTTGAATACCTCGCCGACACCTATGCCGACGAGCTGCCCTTCTGGCACGTCCATGAGGGCCGCCCGCAGCTGATGGTGCCCTATACGCTGGACGCTAACGACATGCGCTTTGCCAATGGCGGCTTCACCAACGGCGAGGAGTTCTTCCTGTATCTGCGCGACAGCTTCGACTGCCTGTATCGCGAAGGGACCGACGGTCGGCCGCGGATGCTGTCCATCGGGCTGCACTGCCGCCTGGCGGGCCGTCCGGGCCGGGCCGAGGGCGTGAGGCGGTTTCTGGACCACGCCCGCGCGCATGACGGCGTCTGGTTCGCGACGCGGCTCGACATCGCGCGGCACTGGGCGGCGGCGCATCCTTTCCGCGCGGCCGAGCGGCCGTCCGGGATGGGGCGCGAGGACTTCGTGGCGCGCTTCGGCTCGATCTATGAACATTCGCCCTGGATCGCGGAACGGGTCTGGGACGGCGAACTGGGCGCGGCCCACGACTGCGCTGCCGGGCTTGCCTCGGCGATGGCGCGGGTGTTCCGCGGCGCGTCCGATCAGGAACGGCTGGGCGTGCTGACCGCGCACCCGGATCTGGCCGGCAAGCTGGCCGCGGCGAAACGGCTGACCGCCGATTCGACCGCCGAGCAGGCGAGCGCGGGCCTTGATGCCCTGACCGACGCGGAACGGGCCGAGTTCACCCGACTGAACGACGCCTATACCGCCAGGCACGGCTTTCCCTTCATCATCGCGGTCCGCGACCACGACAAGGCGGGGATCATGCGCGCGATGGCGGCGCGCGTGGACAACGACACCGCGGCGGAACGGGCCGAGGCCGAACGGCAGGTCATGCGCATCGCGGAACTGCGGCTGAAGGCGGCGATGGAGTAACGGGGCGCTGCCCCCCGCCGCGCGGGCCGCGCGTTCGGCGGGGAAAAGGTCCGCCGGGCCTTTTGCGCAGCCTTGTTCCCGGGGATGAAGGGGGCCGCAGCCCCGTTCATGGGGCAGGCAGCCGCGGCCGTGATGCAGGACAGGAGACAGGGATGATCGACGACACCACCCCCAGCGGCAACCCCGCGCCCATTCCGGGCGAGATCGCGCCCGCGCCGCGGCCAGGCCCCTATGCCGGTCCCGGGGCGGGCCTGCCGCCGCAGACCGGCCTGACCACCGACACGGCCGTCTTCACCGAGGCCTATGCCGTCATCCCGCGCAGCGTGATGCGCGATATCGTGACCAGCTTCCTGCCCGGCTGGACGGGGATGCGGATGTGGATTCTGGCGCGGCCCCTGTCGGGCTTTGCCGAAACCTTCAGCCAGTATGTGGTGGAACTGGCCGAGGGCGGCGGCTGCGAGCGTCCCGAGGACGACCCCGAGATCCAGTCGGCGCTGTTCGTCACCGGGGGCGAGCTGGACGTGACCATCGCGGGCACCACCCATCGCCTGAGGCCCGGCGGTTTCGCCTATGTGCCGCCCGGCGCCGAATGGTCGGTCAGGAACGCCACCGCCGGCAACACCGGCTTTCACTGGTTCCGCAAGCGCTGGCAGCCTGCCGCGGGCGTGGACAGGCCCGACCCCGTGATCGCGCAGGAACAGGACATTCCGCCCAGCCCGATGCCCGACACCGAAGGCGCCTGGGCCACCACCCGCTTCGTCGATCCGACCGATCTGCGCCACGACATGCATGTGACGGTCGTGACCTTCCAGCCCGGCGGCTCGATTCCCTTTGCCGAAACCCATGTCATGGAACACGGGCTGTTCGTGCTGGAGGGCAAGGCAGTCTATCGCCTGAACCGCGACTGGGTCGAGGTGGGGCCGGGCGATTTCATGTGGCTGCGCGCCTTCTGCCCGCAGGCTTGTTACGCTGGCGGGCCGGGGCGGTTCCGCTATCTGCTCTACAAGGACGTGAACCGCCACGCGCCCTTGTGGCACGGCACCCACGGGCAGGGACGGTAAGGCCGGCCGGGGCGGAAACGGTCTGGCGCAGCCCGGCGCCGATCCTGTAGGCAGCGCCGCATGACCGACCGGACCGCCCCCCGCCCCCGCAAGCCACGCAAGCCGCGCCCCACGATGCGGCACGAAAAGATCTGCCGGATCGACGGCGCGCAACTGGTCTGCGGCGTTGACGAGGCCGGGCGCGGGCCGCTGGCCGGGCCGGTGCTGGCCGCGGCGGTGATCCTGCCCGAACGCGGCATCCCGCGGGGGCTGGACGATTCCAAGAAACTGTCCCGCAAGGCCCGCGAAAGGCTGGCCGCGCTGATCGAGGAGCGCGCCGACTGGGCGGTGGGCCACGCCTCGGTCGAGGAGATCGAGGCGCTGAACATCCTGCAGGCTTCGCATCTGGCAATGTGCCGCGCCATCGCCGGGTTGCGCCGGCGGCCCTGCGTCGTGCTGGTGGACGGCAGAATGGTTCCGCGCGAACTGAACCTGCCCGCCCGCGGCATCGTGGGCGGCGACGGCATCAGCCAGTCCATCGCCGCCGCATCCATCCTGGCCAAGGTCGCGCGCGACCGGATCATGGTGGACTTGGCGCAACAGCACCCCGGTTACGGCTGGGAACACAACATGGGCTATCCCACGGCCGAACACAGGAAGGCGCTGCAGGAACTGGGTCCGACCCCGCTCCATAGGCGGGGATTTGCGCCAGTCCACAAGATGTTGTGTCCAGACGGAAAGCCAAGCAACTGATTCAAAATAACATTTGACGGCGAATCGCCTCTGCCCCATGATTCGCTCCACAGGATCGGCACAAGAACCGCCGACCGGCTGAGGGCAGAGATGACACAGATCAATGAAAAGACCCGCGCCGCGGCGCGTCCTGGTGCGGCCATGTTTCCTCTGAACAGCATTCTTGCGGGCGACTGCATCGAGGCGATGAACAGCCTGCCCGCGGCCAGCGTCGACCTGATCTTTGCCGACCCGCCCTATAACCTGCAGTTGCGGGGCGAACTGCATCGCCCCGACAATTCCCGCGTCGATGCGGTGGACGACCACTGGGACCAGTTCGGCAGCTTTGCGGCCTATGACCGCTTCACCAAGGCGTGGCTGGCGGCGGCGCGGCGGGTGCTGAAACCGGACGGAGCGATCTGGGTCATCGGCAGCTATCACAACATCTTCCGTGTCGGGGCCGAATTGCAGAACCAGGGGTTCTGGCTGCTGAACGACGTGGTCTGGCGCAAGACCAACCCGATGCCGAATTTCCGCGGCAAGCGGCTGACCAACGCGCACGAGACGCTGATCTGGGCGTCGAAATCCGAAGGGGCGAAATACACCTTCAACTATGAGGCGCTGAAGTCGCTGAACGATGGCATCCAGATGCGGTCGGACTGGACTCTGCCGATCTGCACCGGGGCCGAACGGATCAAGGGCGAGGACGGGGCCAAGGCCCATCCGACGCAGAAACCCGAAAGCCTGCTGCACCGGATCATCGTCGGCACGACCAATCCGGGCGACGTGGTGCTGGACCCGTTCTTCGGCACCGGCACCACGGGTGCCGTCGCCAAGATGCTGGGCCGCGACTGGATCGGGATCGAGCGCGAGGACAGCTATCGCGAGGTTGCCCGGCGCCGCCTGTCCCGGGTCCGCCGGCTGGACGCCTCGGCGCTGGCCACGACGACGGGCAAGCGCGCTGAACCGCGCATCCCCTTTGGCCAGGTGGTCGAACGCGGGATGCTGCGGCCGGGCGAGGAACTGGTGTCGATCAACGCCCGCCACAGTGCCCGCGTGCGCGCCGACGGTTCGCTGGTCGGGCGCGACGTGAAGGGGTCGATCCACCAGGTCGGCGCCGCGCTGGAAGGGGCGCCGTCCTGCAACGGCTGGACCTATTGGCATTTCCGCCGCGACGGGAAGATGATCCCCATCGACATCCTTCGCCAGCAGATCCGGGCCGAGATGGCCGACCGGATCGGCTGACGGCAGGTTCGCCGGTGTCTCGGGCCGCGGCATCCGCGGCCGCGGGACAAACTTGCCCCGCCCGGGTTCCCCATGCCCGGCGGGGCCTTTCTTTTCCCCGCCACTTTCCGCGCCGCGCGGGCTGTGGCATCACGCAGGAAATGAGGACGCCCGACCATCCATATGCCGGACTGCCGCCCACCGCCTTCTGGCGGACGGGGGTGGCGCAGGACGACCCCTTCGCGCCCGCCGGACTGGTCCGCCCCCGGTTCCGGCTGGGCCGGGATGCCATGGTGGCCACTGCGGGCAGCTGTTTTGCCCAGCATGTGGGCCGCGCGCTGCACGGGGCGGGGGTGAACGTGCTGGACGCCGAACCCGCGCCCATCGGCATGTCGCCCGCGCAGGCGGCCGATCACGGATACGGCCTGTTTTCAACGCGATACGGCAACATCTATACCGCTCGCCAGATGCGCCAGCTTGTCGAGGACGCGCAACAGGGACGCGCGGACCCCGATCAGGTCTGGGCCCGCCCCGACGGCCGCTTTGCCGATGCCCTGCGCCCGACGCTGGACCCCGGCGGCTACGACACCGCGGACGAGGTGATCGCCGCCCGCCGCCTGCATCTGCGCGCGGTGCGGGGCGTGCTGGCGTCCGCCTCGCATCTGGTGCTGACGCTGGGGCTGACCGAAACATGGGCCGACCGGCGGACGGGCCGCGTCTGGCCGGTCTGTCCCGGTGTCGCCGGGGGCCGGTTCGATCCCGATCGCCACCGTTTTCTGAACCTGCGCTGGCCGGATGTGATCGAGGATCTGGAAGGTTTGCGGACCACGCTGCACCGGCTGAATCCCGCCATCCGCATGATTCTCACCGTCTCGCCCGTACCGCTGACCGCGACGGCATCCGGCGATCACGTTCTGGCCGCCACCACCCGGTCCAAGGCCACGCTGCGCGCCGCCGCCGGCGATTTCGCCGAGGCGCATGAGGATGTGGATTACTTCCCCGCCTATGAGATCGTGACCCATCCGGCCGCACGCGGCGCCTTTTACGCCCCCAACCTGCGCGAGGTGCGCCCGCAGGGGGTGGCGACGGTGATGGCGGCCTTCATGGCGGCGCATGGGTTGCGCGCCAGGGCTTCGCAGGATGCTGCCTCCGACGAGGCCGATACCCGCTGCGACGAACTGCTGCTGGATGCCTTTGCGGGGCGGGGATGAGGCTGCTGCTGGTCGGCAACTCCCACTGCGCCGCGGTGATGAGGGCATTTGCCGACGGGGCCGGTCGCTGGCCGCCTGGATCGGCGATACTGAGCTGGCGCCGCACGCGGCCGCCCTGCTCAAGGAAGGTGCGGTCGACGTGGAGCTGCATTTCGGCGAGCCGATCGAGTTCCTGCCCGATGACAGCCGCAAGGAGGCAACGCGCCGATGTGCGCGCCATGCTGGAGACAGCGCTTGCCCGCCCGGAACCGAGCAGGCGCCGGCCGGCATAGCCAGAATCGTCTGTTTTTTGTCGCAGAAACCCTCTAAAAGCCGCCCGATGGAACTGGAACAGATCGAGCCGGCCGAGAGCGCCGACCGTGCGGAAGGTGAAGTGACCCCGCCGGCTGCCGTGAAGAAGGTCTTCGTCAAGACCTAT
>CALLYR010000429.1 GCA_937859005.1 uncultured Paracoccus sp.
GGTTGCAGCAGGCCGCGCGCCCGCCGACATGGTGATCCGGGCCGGCCAATGGGTGAACGTCCACACGCGCGAGGTGCTGCCCGGCCACGACATCGCCATCGCGGACGGCCGCATCGCCTGCGTCCTGACGGACGCCAGCGCCAACATCGGCCCCGGCACGCAGGTGATCGAGGCCGAGGGCCGCTTCATGATCCCCGGCCTGATCGACGCGCATATGCATGTGGAATCGGGCATGCTGACGCCCGCCGGTTTCGCCGCTGCCGTCACCCCGCATGGCACCACCACGATCATGCACGACCCGCACGAGATCGCCAATGTGCTGGGGCTGGACGGCGTGCGGCTGATGCGGGACGAAAGCCTGATCCAGCCGATTACCATGCTGACCCAGATGCCCAGCTGCGCGCCGTCCGCGCGGGGGCTTGAAACCACCGGCCATCCGATCACCGCGGGCGAGGTCGCGCAGGCGATGGGCTGGGAGGGCATCGTGGGCTTGGGCGAGATGATGAACTTTCCCGCTGTCGCCGCGGGCGATCCGCAGATGCTGGCGGAAATCGCCGCGACCCGCGCGGCGGGCAAGACGGTCGGCGGCCATTACGCCAGCCCCGATCTTGGGCGTCCCTTCGCGGCCTACGTCGCCGGGGGCGCCGCCGACGATCATGAAACCGTGGCCGAGGATCAGGCCATCGCCCGCGTCCGTCAGGGCATGGGCGCGATGATGCGCCTGGGATCGGCCTGGCATGACGTGGAATCGCAGATCACCGCGATCACGCAGCGGGGACTGGACCCGGCAGGCTTCATGCTGTGCACCGACGACAGCCACGCGGGCACGCTGGTCCATGACGGGCATATGGACCGGGTGGTGCGCCATGCCATCGCCTGCGGCTGCGATCCGCTGGTCGCGCTGCAACTGGCCACGATCAACAGCGCGCGCCATTTCGGGCTGGAACGCGAACTGGGCTCGATCGCGCCGGGGCGGCGGGCGGATGTGATCCTGACCTCGGACCTGACGACGCTGCCGGTTGACCTGGTGGTCGCCCAAGGTCGGCTGGTCGCCGAGGGCGGGCGGCTGCTGGTCGATTGCCCGCGCATCGACTGGCCGGATTCCGCACGCGACACCGTGCATCTGGGCCGCAGGCTGACGGGCGACGATTTCCACGTCGCGGCGCAGGGACACGAGGTCGAGGTGCGGGTGATCGGCGTCGTTGAAAACCAGGCGCCCACGCGGGCGCTGACTGCGACGCTGCCGGTGCGGGACGGGCGCGTCGTGGCGCAGAACGGCATTGCCCGGATCGCGCTGGTCGAACGCCATCGCGGCACGGGAGGTGTGGTCAACGGATTCGTGTCGGGATTCGGCTATCAGGGGCGGATGGCGGTCGCCTCGACCGTGGCCCATGACAGCCACCACATGATCGTCGTGGGCACCTGTCCCGACAACATGGCCGCGGCGACCGCGCGGCTGGCGGAACTGGGCGGCGGTATCACCGTGTTCCGCGATGGCGTGGAACTGGCCCATGTCGCGCTGCCCATCGCCGGGCTGATCTCGGACCGCCCTGCAGCCGAGGTGGCCGAGGCAGCGCAGGCGGTGACGCAGGCGATCCGCGACTGCGGCTGCACCATGAACAGCGCCGTGATGCAGCATGTCCTGCTGGCATTGGTGGTGATTCCGGAACTGCGGATTTCCGATCTGGGGCTGGTCGATGTGACCCGATTCGAAATCTGCGACGTGGTGATGGCGGCGCAATAGCGGTTCCCCGGCCTAGGGATCAGGGCAGCGTCAGGCTGCCATCCGCCGCCAGGGGCCAGAACGGGTTGTGCGCGATTTCCCAGACATGGCCATCGGGGTCCGCGATGTAACCGGAATAGCCGCCCCAGAAGACCTGCTCGGGCCGCTTCAATGCCGTGGCCCCGGCATCGACGGCGGCCTGCCAGACGGCATCGGTTTCCGCCCGGGTCCCGCAGTTCTGCGCCAGCGTCACGGCACCCGTGCCCAGCGCCGCACCCGGACGGCCCTGATCCGCGGCAAGGTCGTGCAAGGGAAACAGCGCCAGCACCGCCCCCTGCATCTGATAGAACGCCACCCATGCCTCCGGTCCCGGATGCGGGGTCCAGCCCCAGGCGGCATAAAAGGCGCGGGCGCGGTCCAGATCGGCCACGCCAAGGGTGATCAGCGTCACGCGCTGCCGCGGCAGGCTCATGTCAGTCCTCCGTCACGGCAACCGATGCGCCGTCCTGCCGCCAAACCTCGATGAAACGGGCGCGGCCGTCCAGCGTTTCGAACAATTCGCGCCCGGTGCCGGTCATGAACACCTGTGCGGGCAGGGCGGTGATCTCGTCATGCAGCGCCCGTCGCCGGTCGGCGTCCAGATGCGCGGCCACCTCGTCCAACAGCAGGATCGGGCGTTCATCCGCCAGCGCCCGCGCATTGGCCAGCATCAGCGACAGCAGCAGCGCCTTTTGCTCGCCGGTGGATGACAGCGCGGCCGGCATGTCCTGCGGACCCCAGCTTGCGCCCAGATCGGCGCGGTGCGGACCCGACAGGCTGCGCCCGGCCGCCATGTCGCGGCCCCGCGTCGCGGCCAGCCTGCGCGCGATGCTGTCCGCGTGCGCATCGTCGGCGCAGCCCTCGCCCGGCATCAGGACCAGCCGCGCGGCGGGAAAGGCGGTTTCCGCGTCGTTCTGCGCACCCATGATCCGCAAAATCGCCTGCTGGCGGTTGCAGGTGATCGCCGCCCCTGCCTGCGCCATCTGCAATTCCAGCGCGTGATACCAGCGCGCGTCCTCCACCTGGTCGCGCAGCAGCCGGTTACGTTCGCGCATCGCCTTGTCATAGGCCAGCGCGTCGTCGGCGTGCCCCGGCACGAAGCTGAGCGTGATGCGATCCAGGAACTTGCGCCGCACTTCGGGCGCGTCGGTCCACAGCCGGTCCATGGCCGGGGTCAGCCAGATCAGCCGCGCCAGCCGCCCCAGCGCGACCTGCGCCACCGGCTTGTCATCGATGGTGACGCTGCGGCCTTCGCCGGGGGGCGCGGCGGTCTCGACCGGGCGGCCGTCGATCACCGCGCGGATACGCCAGCCCGCGTCCAGCCCCAGCCGCGCCTGTTCGCCGGGCGTTGCGCCCCGCAGGCCCCGCCCCGGCGACAGCATCGACAGCGCCTCAAGGACATTGGTCTTGCCCGCCCCGTTCGCGCCGAAGATCGCGACGGGCCGCGGGTCCAGATCCAGCGACAGCCGGGACCATGACCGGAACTGCGCAAGGCTCAGCTGGCTGAGCGTCACACACGCATCGGCATGACGACGTAAACCGCGCTGTCGTCCCCGCCTTCGCGGATCAGCGCCGCATCGCCAGCGCCATTGAACAGGAACACGGCGTTTTCCCGATCGATCTGGCCTGCGATTTCCTGCAGGTATTTGGCGTTGAAGCCGATCTCCAGCGGCTCGTCGGTATAGGCGACGGCCAGTTCCTCGTCCGCCGCACCCGCGTCGGGGGCGTTCACGGACAGCACCAACCGGTCTTCGTCCAGTGCCAGCTTGACCGCGCGCGAGCGTTCCGACGACACCGTCGCCACGCGGTCCACCGCGCGGGCAAGGTCGCTGGCGTCCACCTCCAGCCGGCGGGTATTCCCGCGGGGGATGACGCGGGTGTAATCGGGAAAGGTCCCGTCGATCACCTTGGATGTCAGGGTGATCGTGGGCGTGGCAAAGCGCACCTTGGTTTCGCCGACCGACACGGTGATCTCGGTCTCGTCGTTTTCCAGCAGCTTCTTCAGTTCCGTCACAGTTTTGCGCGGCACGATCACGCCGGGCATGCCCGCCGCGCCTTCGGGCAGGGGAGCATCGATCTGGGCCAGCCGGTGCCCGTCGGTCGCCACGCAGCGCAGCATGGGCGCGCCGGTGCCCTCGGGCACATGCATATAGACGCCGTTCAGGTAATAGCGCGTCTCTTCGGTCGAGATGGCGAATTTCGACTTGTCGATCAGCCGCCGCAGCAGAGGCGCAGGCGCCTTGAAGGTCACGGCATATTCCGTCGAGGCCAGGACCGGGAAATCGCCGCTCGGCATCGTCGCCAGGCTGAAGTTCGCGCGTCCAGCCTGCACCGCAAGCCGGGCCGTGGCCGGATCATCCGAGATGTTGACCAGCGCCCCGTCAGGC
>CALLYR010000430.1 GCA_937859005.1 uncultured Paracoccus sp.
CAGCGTCAGGCAGTTCACCTTGGTCAGGAAGCTGACCACGAGATCCGGCCGCAGCCACCGGATCAGCCGCCGGATTCCGCCTGCGCGGGCCGGATGCCGCAGCAGGCCCGGCCCGGACGGGATCACATGCAGCCGCACCGCGGGATCATAGGCAAAGAACGAGCCGCCCGGCGGCATCGCCATCGCGGCGACATGGACCTCGTCGCCCTGTCCGGCGCGGTGGTTGGCAAGCGCGGCCATCACCTTTTCCGCGCCGCCCGCGCCGAAGCCGCCCTGGACCAGCAGCAGCCTCACCGGCGCCCCGCCACCGCGGCCAGCCGCGGCCCGGCCTGGTCGAAGCGCAGCCAGGGCGGCAGCTCTCCGGTGCAGCAGCCGTTGAGAAAGTGGCGGTCGCGCTGTGAATCGAGCGGGTGCCAGAAGCCGGAATGGCGATAGGCCATCAGTTCTCCGTCCAGGGCAAGCTGCATCAGCGGCATCCGTTCCAGCGGCACGGCGTCGTCGAGGAGATAGTCGAACACCTCCGGCTCCAGCACGAAGAAGCCGCCGTTGATCCAGCTTTCGTCGGTCTTCAGCTCGCGCGTATAGGCGGTCACGCGGTCGCCGCGCATCTCGAGGCCGCCGGTGCGGACGGGCGGGCGCACGGCGGTGACGGTGGCCAGCTTGCCGTGGCTGCGGTGGAAAGCCAGCAGCGCGTCGATATCGACATTGCCGAGCGCGTCGGCATAGCTGAGCATGAAGGCGCCCGGCCCGATGCGGTCGCGCAGCTGGCGCAGGCGGCAGCTGTCGGTGGCATGGATCCCGGTATCGACGACGCTGACCGTCCAGGCGACGTCATCGACCGGCTGCAGTTCCACCCGGCCCGAGGTGATGCACACCGTCATGTCGTTCGCCATCAGATGGTAATTGGCGAAGAACTGTTTCAGCAGGATCGACCGGCCGCCCGCGGCGACGATGAAATCGCGCTGGCCGAAATGGCTGTAGATGTCCATCACGCGGGTGATGATCGGGCGCCCGCCGATCTCGACCATCGCGTTCGGCAGCCGCGGTTCGTCTTCGGCCGGGTCCAGGGCCGCGGCCCCGGCCAGCAGGATCGTCTTCATGAAGCGACTCCGGGAACAAGGGAAAGGGTGGCCGCCATCCCGTCCCGCAGCGGCAGGGGCTGCGCGGCGGCTGGCGGGACGAAGGGGGGCGGGGCCGGCCCCGGCGGCGGGTGATCGGGATGTTCCAGCCCCATCTCGGTCAGCAGCAGGCGGTTGACCAGATGCACGTCGTTGTTGCGGCAGACCCGGCGCCGCGCCTCGGACCCCATCCGCGCGGCCAGCGCCGGATCGTCGATGAAACGGCGCATCGCCGCGGCCAGCGCGGCGGCATCGCCGGCCGGGACCACGAATCCGGCCTCGCCGTCGCCCACCGTCTCGCCGCAGCCGGGGGCGTCGGTGGTGACGACCGGCCGTCCGCAGGCCATCGCCTCGAGGATGGTGCGCGGCACGCCCTCGCGCAGCCGGCTGGGCAGCACCAGGACATGGCTGGCGGCCAGATATGGCCGCACGTCGCGGGTCGCGCCGTGCCAGACGATCTCGCCCGCCGCATGCCAGCGCCGCAATGCGGCCTCGTCCACCGCGTCGGGATTGCTGTCGGTGGGGCCGAGCAGTTCAAGCCGGAAACGGCAACCGGCGGCGCGCAGCCGCCGCGCGGCGTCCAGCAGATCGTCCAGGCCCTTGCTGCGCAGC
>CALLYR010000431.1 GCA_937859005.1 uncultured Paracoccus sp.
GAGGAAAAGCTTTCAGCATCTTCGGAGCGATCCGGGACTGCGAATCCCGAAGCCCGTTTCCGATTCGGAGCTTGCCGCTGTTCTGCAGCCCGCGCCGGCCGCCGGTCGCGTCCGGCTCAGCCGGTTCAGCGCATCGGGAAAGTTGTCGCGCCCTGAACGGGGATTCGATTTCCTTCCCTGCTGCCAGGCCTTCAGCCCAGCGCGTAACCCGTGCCGCGCACCGTCCGCACCGGGTTGTCGCCGCCATGCGACATCAGTGCCTTGCGCAGCCGTCCGACATGGACATCAACAGTGCGCAGATCGACATGGATGTCCCGGCCCCAGATCCGGTCCAGCAGCTGTTCGCGCGTCCAGACCCGGCCCGGCTTTTCCATCAGCGTGGACAGCAGCCGGAATTCGGTCGGTCCCAGATGCAGGGGGTTGCCGGCGCGCGATACCCGATGTTCGCCCGCATCCAGCACGATGTCGTCAAAGGACAGTCGCTCGCCCACGGCGGCCGGGCGGGTGCGGCGCAGTTGCGTCCTCAGCCGCGCCATCAGTTCGGCCACCGAATAGGGCTTGACCATGTAATCGTCGGCGCCGGTTTCCAGGCCGCGCACCTTGTCGCCCTCCTCGGACCGGGCCGACAGCATGATGACGGGAATCTGGCGGGTGCGCGCGGCGGACTTGACCTGACGGCAGACCTCGATTCCCGACAACCTGGGCAGCATCCAGTCCAGCACGACCAGGTCCGGCTCCTCCTCGGCCACCAGCAGCAGGGCGTCGTCGCCGTTGTCGGCAGTGACGACGGCAAAGCCCTCGGCCTCGAGGTTGTATTTCAGGATCTCGCATTGCGCGCCCTCGTCCTCGACCACAAGGACGCAGGGTTGCGGCCGCCCCGCCATGGTCAGCCCTGCCCCTGCATCAGCGACACGCTGTCGCTTTTCGGGCGGCTTTCCTCGGGCAGTTCGCCATGCACCAGATACAGCACCTGTTCGGCGATGGATGTCGCGTGATCGCCCATCCGTTCGATGTTCTTGGCGATGAAATGCAGATGCATGCAGGGGGTGATGTTGCGCGGGTCCTCCATCATGTGGGTCAGGAACTCGCGGAACAGCGCGTTATACATCTGGTCCACCTCCAGATCGCGCGCGCGCACATCGGCGGCCAGCGCCACATCCCGCTGGACATAGCTGTCCAGCGCATCCTTCATCTGCTTCTCGACCGCGGCCGACATCCGGCGCAGCGCCATGCCCGCGCCTTCGATCACGGGCATGTCCACCAGCACATGAGTGCGCTTGGCCATGTTCTTGGCGTAATCGCCGACCCGTTCCAGCGCGGCCGCGATCTTGATGACGCTGAGGACCACGCGCAGGTCGGTGGCGCGGGGCGCGCGCAGGGCGATCAGGCGGGCGGCCTCTTCGTTGACCTGCATTTCAAGCCGGTCGATGGCCTTGTCGCGGCCGCGCACCTCTTCGGCCAGTTCCTCGTCCCGCGTATCGAGCGCCAGCGCCGCGTCAGCGATGGCCGATTCGACCAGCCCGCCCATCCTGACCACCAGGGCCTGCACCGTTTCCAGATCCCGGTCGAAGGCCGAGACGATGTGCTTGTCGCGATTCATGGACATGTTCCCGTAACGGCGCAGGTCAGCCGATCCTGCCGCTGATATAGCTTTCGGTCCGCGGGTCGCGCGGACGGGTGAAGATGTCGTCGGTGCTGCCGTATTCGACCAGATGGCCCAGGTGGAAGAACGCGGTCCTCTGGCTGATGCGGGCGGCCTGCTGCATCGAATGGGTGACGATGACGACGGAAAAATCCTCGCGCAGGCGGTCGATCAGTTCCTCGACCTGGGCGGTGGCGATGGGGTCCAGCGCCGAACAGGGCTCGTCCATCAACAGGACCTCGGGCTGGGTGGCGACGGCGCGGGCGATGCACAGCCGCTGCTGCTGGCCGCCCGACAGGCCGGTGCCGGATTCACTCAGCCGGTCCTTGACCTCGTCCCACAGGGCGGCGCCGCGCAGGGCCTGTTCCACGATTCCGTCCAGATCGGCGCGGCTGCGCGCCAGCCCGTGGATCTTGGGGCCGTAAGCCACGTTGTCATAGATCGACTTGGGGAACGGGTTGGGTTTCTGGAACACCATGCCGACGCGGGCGCGCAGTTGCACCGGATCGATGGCGGGGTCATGGATGTCCTGCCCGTCCAGCGCGATCAGCCCCTGCACCCGCGCGGTGCTGATCGTGTCGTTCATCCGGTTGATGCAGCGCAGGAAGGTGGACTTGCCGCAGCCGGACGGCCCGATGAAGGCCGTCACGGTCTTGTCCAGGATGTCCACGCTGACATCCTTGATGGCGTGCTTGTCGCCATACCAGACATTGACATCGCGCGCCTCGACCTTGACCGGCAGGGCCGATTGGCCGGCGGCACGGTCCGACAGGCTGATATCCTCCATCTCTCGGGTCCTCATGCTCACCAGCGGCGCTCGAATCTGTTGCGAAGATAGATGGCGATTCCGTTCATCAGAACAAGGAACGCCAGAAGAACAAGGATCGCCGCCGAAGTGCGGCTGACGAAGCCGCGTTCGGGGCTGTCCGACCAGATGAAGATCTGGGTGGGCAGGGTCGTGGCCGCGTCCAGCGGGCTGTCGGGGGCGGCGGTAATGAAGGCGTTCATCCCGATCAGCAAGAGCGGCGCGGTTTCGCCCAGCGCATGGGCCAGCCCGATGATGGTGCCGGTCATGATCCCCGGCATCGCCAGCGGCAGGACATGGCCGAACACCACCTGCTGGCGCGAGGCGCCGACGCCCAGCGCCGCCTCGCGGATCGACGGCGGCACCGCCTTCAGCGCGTTCCGGGTCGCGATGATGATCGTGGGCATGGTCATCAGCGCCAGCGTCATCCCCCCCACCAGCGGCGAGGACCGCTGCATCCCGAACCAGCCCAGGAACACCGCCAGCGCCAGCAGGCCGAACACGACCGACGGCACGGCGGCCAGGTTGTTGATGTTGACCTCGATGAAATCGCTCAGCCGGTTGCGGGGGGCGAATTCCTCAAGCCAGATCGCGGCCCCGATGCCAAGCGGGAACGAGATCGCGAAACAGACCATGATCGCATAGAAGGTCCCCATGATCGCGCCGCGCAGGCCCGCCTGTTCGGGAAAGCGGGAATCGGTATTCGTCAGCAAGCCCCAGTTCAGCGGCAGGCTGATGCGCCCCGCGTCCTTCAACTGGCGGAACAGCCCGATTTCCGCATCCGACAGCCGGCGCTCGGATTCGGGGGCCGCGGTATCGACCTGACCCTTGTTCAATTGGTCATAGGGGTCGGACACCGGCACCCGGATCCGCAGGGTCGTGCCGATCAGCGAGGGGTCCGCCACCACCCGGTCGCGGATCGCGAACTGGGCCCCGTTCGACAAGATCTTCGTCGCGGATTTCATCTGGTCATCGCTGATGTCTGGCAATGTGGCCTGCACCGCATCGGCGATGACCCGGCGATAGTTGCCGTCCGCGGGGTCCGCCGGGTCCACATGCTCGGCGGAAATCGGGGCGTCGATGGCGATATGGGTCTGGCGGAAGGCCTGCACCCCGTCAGACAGCAGCGTCCACAGCAGGATGCCCAGCATCAGGAAGGCCAGGCCGATCGCAGACAGCCCCAGCAGGCGCAGGCTCGATTCGCGGCGGCGGCGGCGCTGGATATTGGCGCGCGCGTCAGAGGACATCCAGTCGCGGCGCGATCGGGCCTGAGGGGTCATGTCCGTCATCGCCCGTCCTCAGTCGTACTGTTCGCGATAGCTGCGCACGATCCGCAGCGCGACGATGTTGATGGCCAGCGTCACCAGGAACAGCATCAGCCCCAGCGCGAATGCCGCCAGCGTCTTGGGGCTGTCGAATTCGGTGTCCCCGATCAGCAGGGTGACGATCTGCACGGTGACGGTGGTGACGCTCTCCAGCGGGTTGATCGTCATCCGGGCGATCAGGCCCGCGGCCATGACCACGATCATCGTCTCGCCGATGGCGCGGCTGATGGCCAGCAGGACGCCGCCGACGATGCCGGGAATGGCGGCCGGGAACAGCACCTTGGTCACCGTTTCGGCCCGCGTCGCGCCCAGCGCCAGGCTGCCGTCGCGCAGGCTGCGCGGCACCGCCGTCAGCGCGTCGTCGGCAAAGGACGAAATGAACGGGATCAGCATGATCGCCATGACGCTGCCCGCGGCCAGCGCCGTGTTCGGCGCGACCGGTATCCCCAGCGCCGCCCCCGCGGACCGCAGCGCGGGCGCCACCGTCAGGATGGCGAAGA
>CALLYR010000432.1 GCA_937859005.1 uncultured Paracoccus sp.
GGCCGCAATTCCGCTGCATGTCTGGGTGGGCCTCGCCATCCTTGCGCTGGTCGCGGTCCGGCTGGTCCTGCGCCGCCGCGCCGCCCCTGCCCCTGTCGAACCGGGGCTTCAGGGGACGCTGGCCGTCTGGGTCCACCGGCTGCTTTACCTGGGCGTGGTCGTCGTGGCCGCCTCGGGCATCGCCGCCTTTTTCGGCGGCCTGCGCGAGGCGGGCGAGATGCACGAACTCCTCGGCAACGTCCTGTTTGCGCTGGTGGGGCTGCACATCCTGGCCGCGATCTATCACCAGCTCGTGCTGAAGGACGGGCTGATCCGCCGGATGATCCCGCACTGAGGCCCGGGGCCTGTCGCCGCCCTCTTGCCGTAGGGGGTGGCGCGGCCTAAAGCGCGCTCATGACCCAGCATCAGCGCCTTCTCATCATCGACTTCGGTTCCCAGGTGACGCAGCTGATCGCGCGCCGCCTGCGCGAGCTGAACGTCTTCTGCGAAATCCTGCCCTATCAGGCCGTGACCGACGCCACCTTGCGCGACCTTGCGCCGCAGGCGGTGATCCTGTCAGGCGGCCCCGACAGCGTGACCCGGCCCGGCAGCCCGCGCGCGCCGCAGGCGCTGTTCGACATGGGCGTGCCGGTCTTCGGCATCTGCTATGGCCAGCAGGCGATGATGGAGCAACTGGGCGGCCGCGTCGAAAGCGGGCATCACGCCGAATACGGCCGCGCCTTCATCCACCCCGCCCCCGGCCACCGCGACGACGGCATCTTCGCCGGACTGTTCGCGGCCGGCCAGGAAGAGGTCTGGATGAGCCACGGCGACCGCGTGACGCAGCTTGCGCCGGGGTTCGAGGTCATCGGCACCTCGCCCAACGCGCCCTTTGCGATGATCGCGGACGAATCGCGCCGCTTCTATGCCGTCCAGTTCCACCCCGAGGTGCATCACACCCGCAACGGGCGGATCATGCTGGAAAACTTCGTCCGGCTGGCGGGTTTTACCGGCGACTGGACCATGGCCGGATACCGGGCCGAAGCCGTGCGCCGCATCCGCGAGCGGGTGGGTTCGGCCAAGGTGATCTGCGGCCTTTCGGGCGGCGTGGACAGTTCGGTGGCCGCCGTCCTGATCCACGAGGCGATCGGCGAGCAGTTGACCTGCGTCTTCGTCGATCACGGCCTGCTGCGGCAGGGCGAGGCCGAGGAAGTCGTGACCATGTTCCGCGACACCTGGAACATCCCGCTGATCCACGCCGACGAATCGGAGTTGTTCCTGGGCGCGCTGGAGGGCGTCAGCGACCCGGAAACCAAGCGCAAGATCATCGGCCGGCTGTTCATCGACGTGTTCCAGAAGCACGCCAATGACGTGGGCGGGGCCGAGTTCCTGGCGCAGGGGACGCTTTATCCCGATGTGATCGAATCGGTCAGCTTCACCGGCGGGCCGTCGGTCACGATCAAGTCGCACCACAATGTCGGCGGCCTGCCCGAGAAGATGGGCCTGAAGCTGGTCGAGCCGCTGCGCGAGCTGTTCAAGGACGAGGTCCGCGCCCTTGGCCGCGAACTCGGCCTGCCCGAGAAGTTCATCGGCCGCCACCCCTTTCCCGGCCCCGGCCTCGCCATCCGCTGCCCCGGAGAGATCACCCGCGAAAAGCTGGAAATCCTGCGCCGCGCCGATGCCGTCTTCATCGACCAGATCCGCCGCCACGGGCTTTACGACGACATCTGGCAGGCGTTCGTCGCGATCCTGCCGGTCAAGACCGTGGGCGTCATGGGCGACGGGCGCACCTATGATTTCGCCTGCGCGCTGCGGGCGGTGACTTCGGTGGACGGGATGACGGCGGATTATTACCCCTTCACCCATGAATTCCTTGGGGAAACCGCGACCCGCATCATCAACGAGGTCCGCGGCATCAACCGCGTGACCTATGACATCACCTCGAAGCCGCCGGGGACCATCGAATGGGAATGAGCGACCATCACCACGGCGCGGACTGCGGCTGCGGCCATCACCATGCCGCCGCCGACGACCCCCATGCGATGCGGCAACCCTGCCAGGTGTCGCTGACCGGCCAGCTTGTGTGCCGCGATGTCACGGAAATGCTGGCGGTTCTGGACCACGCGCAGGCGCATGTGGACGCCTCGCGCGCAGAACCCGGCTGCCTGATGTTCGACCTGCGCCAGACCGACGACCCGATGGTCTGGACGGTGGCCGAACTGTTCCGCGACGTGGCCGCCTATCGCGCCCATCAGGACCGCACCCGCGCCAGCGGCTGGGGCCGCGCCACCGCCGCCATCGAACGTCGCGGCTTCGACCGGCGCGGGCTGGACTGAGCCGGGGGCCATGCCCTTGGCAGTCCGTCGACGGGCCATGCGCCCCGGCTGACTGCATGAGGGATGTAGAACTCGCCGCCGTCGGGCAAAGCGGCCTCTCGCGCCCCGTCTCGCAGCAATGGCGGCGGATCCGGGAATTCCGATGCAGCATCTGCCGACCGCGCCCCGCAGTTGGGGTCCCGATCGGCTGCCCGATATCGGACACCGCTCTCGGACGCGTTCTCCGTCAGGGCAAGGCCCGCCTCAAAGCCCTTTCAGGAAACCGTCACCGGCATCCAGCCTCAGGCCCCGTCAACCGGGGTTTCCTCGGCCCCGGCAGAGTCTTCGGGCAATCGCAGGCGGATGCTCTTGACCCGGCGGGCATCGGCATCCACGACCTCGAACCGGATGCCGTTTTCATGGGTGACAACCTCGCCCTGTGCAGGCACATGCCCGGCCAGCATGAAGACCAGCCCGCCCAGCGTGTCGATTTCCTCCTCGTATTCGCCAGAGACCAGACGGGTGCCGATCTCGGCCTCGACCGCCTCGATGGGGGCACGGGACTGCACCAGCCACTGGCCGGAGGCTTCCTGCACCCACAGTCCCTCTTTTCCTTCGTCATGCTCGTCGTCGATCTCGCCCAGGACCTGTTCGACCAGATCCTCGATGGTGACCAGCCCGTCCACGCCGCCGTATTCGTCGATCACCAGTGCCATATGAATGCGCTTCTGCTGCATCTGCTGCAGCAGCGCCCCGATGGGCATGGAGCCGGGCACATAAAGCAGCGGCCTCAGCAGCGGCCTCAATGCGAAACGGACCGGCGCGCGTATGCCGAAGCCATGCTTGAGCGCCAGATCCTTCAGATGGATCAGCCCCAGCGGCTCGTCCAGGTTGCCGCGATGGACCGGCACGCGGGAATAGCCGTGTTCGCGGAACACCTCGACCAGTTCGTGCAGGCTGACGGTCACGGGGACCGCCACGATCTCGGCCCGGGGCACGGCCACATCGTCCACCGACTTGCGCCGCAGGTTGAGCAGGCCGGGCGCCTGCCCCGCCACCGCCGCCTCCATCATGGACGGGGGCGGCTCGTCCGCATCGCCCGGATTGGCGCCGAAACGTCCCAGGATGCGCCCAAACAAGCCTCGCGACGGAGGCTTGTCGCCCCCCTCGCCGTCCGAGCCATCGGACCAGCCGGCGGGTTCGGACGAGGTTGGCGGGTCGGTGTTCCGCGTCTCGTTCATCGTGTCTTCTCAACCATAGGGGTCAGGAATGCCCAGGCGTCCCAGAATCGAACGTTCGGCATCTTCCATGGTTTCGGCGTCCGCGTCGATCTCGTGGTCATAACCGGCCAGATGCAGGATCGCGTGGACCAGAAGATGGGTGACGTGAGCGTTCAGGGGCTTGCCCTGCGCCTCGGCCTCGCGCAGGCAGGTGTCATAGCTGATGGCGATGTCGCCCAGTTCGGGACCCTGCGGCGGGACCGGAGCGTCGCCCGGCTGGCGCGGCGCGGGTTCGGTGGCGGGCCAGCTGAGAACGTTGGTGGGTTTCGGCTTGCCGCGGAAATGGTCGTTCAACGCTGCGATGCGGGCATCGTCGCACCCCATCACGACGATCTCGACCTGGTCGATGCCCAGATAATCCGTGGCCGCATCGGCCGCGCGCGCGGCAAGGGCGGGCAGGCCCGCATCCAGCCAGCGTTCGTCCTCGATCACGATGTCCACGGGTCCGGCGTCCGGTTCGCCGGCAGGATGGACGCGGGGATCGCCGGCTGCGTCACTCATCCTGCAGTCCTCCCTGCGGAATGTTGCGGCGCCAGGTGTCGCGGCGCGGCGGATAGGCGCCATATCCTTCGCCGGGCCGTTCGCCCGCGGCCAGCGCGCGGACCGCTGCTGCCTCGTCGTCGGCATCATAGGCATGGATGACGCGGGCCACCAGCGGATGGCGCACCACATCGGCGGCGGTGAAATAGCTGAAGGAAATGCCCGGCACGCTTTTCAGGATGCGTTCGGCGTCGGCCAGGCCGGACTGCACTCCGCGCGGCAGGTCCACCTGGGTGCGGTCGCCGGTGATGACCATGCGCGAGCCTTCGCCGAGGCGGGTCAGGAACATCTTCATCTGCATGGATGTGGCGTTCTGCGCCTCGTCCAGCACGACGAAGGCATTGGACAGCGTGCGGCCGCGCATGAACGCGAGCGGCGCGATCTCGATGCGCTTGTCCTCCATCAGCTTCTGCATCTGCTTGGCGGGAAGGAAATCGTTCAGCGCGTCGTAAAGCGGCTGCATGTAGGGATCGACCTTCTCCTTCATGTCGCCGGGCAGGAAACCCAGCCGCTCGCCCGCCTCGACCGCGGGACGGGACAGGATGATCCGGTCCACATGCCCCCCGATCAGCAGCGTGACGCCCACCGCCACGGCCAGATAGGTCTTGCCGGTGCCCGCCGGGCCGATGCCGAAGGCCAGTTCGTTGGCGAACAGCGCGCGGACGTAATCCTTCTGCGCCTCGGTCCGGGGCTCGACGAGTTTCTTGCGGGTGCGCAACTCGATGGGACCGGCGGCGAACATTTCCAGCTGTTCGGCAGGGGTCGGGCCGGGGCCGTCGCCGTCGCTGCCCATGCGCAGGGCGGATTCGACCTCGGCCATCTCGACCGGCTTGTTCTGTTCCAGCCGGGCGTAAAGCCCGCGCAGGATCTGCGCGGCCTCGGCCTGCGCCTCGGGCGCGCCCACGATGGCCAGCTGGTTGCCGCGGTGCAGCAGATGCACGCCCAGCACCTGTTCGATCCGGGCCAGATGGCGGTCGTGCGGGCCGCACAGCGCGATCAGCAGCCGGTTGTCGGGAAATTCCAGCAGGGTCTCGCCGGCAGGGGCAGTCGCGGGGGACGTGGGGGAAAGACCCAAGGGAACCTCATCGTCGGATAACGGGATCATGGTCGCAAGCCGTGCCGGTCAAGGCAAGGGTCCTTGGCCACGGAAAGCGGCAATGTGGCAGGATTTCCCGACACGTCCCTGTCAGTCGCGCGGACGGCCCTCGACAAAGGCGCGCAGTTCCTCGTCGGGGGCGGTGTCCAGTTCGGCCACGGTTCCCTGCCAGCGCAGCCGCCCTTCGGACAGCATCGCGACGCGGTGCGCGATATCCCGCGCGCTTTTCATGTCATGGGTGATGGTGACGGTGGTGGCGCCGGTTTCGGTCACGATCTCGCGGATCAGCGTGTTGATCGAGGCCGCGCGCTGCGGGTCAAGGCCCGTGGTCGGCTCGTCAAAGAAGATCACCTTGGGATCGGCCGCGATGGCGCGCGCCAGTCCCACGCGCTTGCGCATTCCCCCCGACAGTTCCGACGGCATCAGGTCGGCGACATCCCGCCCCAGCCCCACCCGCGCCAGCCGTTCGACGGCCCGCGCCCGCGCCTGTTCGGCCGGCATGGTCCGCAGCAGCCGGAATGCCACGTTGCGCCAGACCGGCAGGCTGTCGAACAGCGCCGCGCTTTGGAACAGCATCCCGAAATCCAGCATGAAGGCCGCCCGGACCGCGGGGGTCGCAGGCCGGCCGTTCAGCCGCACCACGCCTTCGTCCGGCGGCTCCAGCCCCAGGATCGCGCGCAGCAGGACCGACTTGCCGGTGCCGGACCCGCCGATCACCACAAGGCTTTCCCCTTGCCCCACGGTCAGGTCGATGCCGTCCAGCACCCGGTTGCGCCCGAAACTTTTCGTCAGGCCCCGCGTCTCGATCACCGGGGTCACGTGAAGAACAGTCCCGTCAGCAGGAAATTGGCGGCCAGGATCCCGACCGAGGCCGCGACCACCGCATTCGTCGTTGCGCGCCCCACGCCCTGCGCGCCGCGCCCCGCATTCATCCCGAACCAGCAGCCCGCCAGCGCGACCAGCCCGCCGAAGACCGCGCCCTTGATCAGGCCGGAAATCACGTCCCAGCGTTCCAGATAGGCCCAGCTGTTCGACAGATACCCCTGCGAGGTGAAGCCCAGCGTCGTCGTGCCGACCAGCCAGCCCCCCATGATCCCGATGCTGTCGCCCACGCCCACCAGCACCGGCACCGCCAGCACCGCCGCCCACAGCCGGGGCGTGACCAGCCAGCCCATCGGATCGGTGGACAGCGTCACCAGCGCGTCGATCTGTTCGGTGACCCGCATCGAGCCGATTTCCGCCGCGATCGACGAGGCCACCCGCGCCGCGACCATCAGGCCGCCCAGCACCGGCCCCAATTCGCGCACCATGCCGATGGCGACGATGGCGGGAACCACATCGCCCGCCTGAAAGCGTTCGCCGCCCGCATTGATCTGCAGGGCCAGCGCCGCGCCGGTGAACAGCGCGGTCATCCCCACCACCGGCAGCGACAGCCAGCCGATCCGCAGCAGCTGTTCGCCCAGCAGGCGCGGCGCGAACCCCGGCGCGGCAAGGCCGCGCAGGGCGAATATCGTCACCCGTCCGCTCCAGCGGACCGTGGCGATGGTCGCGCGGCCGATCAGGCGGACAGGATTCACACCCAGTTCCGCCCGTAACGGGGTCCCAGAGAGGTCAGGATCTCATAGCCGATCGTGCCGGCACGCGCCGCCAGCGCATCCACGCCCTGCCGCGCATTCAGGATGTCCAGCATGGCCGGCACATCGGGCAGATCGGTCACATCCGCGGTGATCAGGTCCATCGACACGCGCCCGATCATCGGACAGGCGCGGTCCCCGGCCCACAGGCTGACCCCCTTGCCCGACAGCGCGCGCAGCAATCCGTCGGCATAGCCCGCCGACAGGGTGGCGATGCGCGACGGGCGCGCGGCCGTCCAGCCGCAGCCATAGCCCACCGATTCACCAGGGCCGACCATGCGGGTCTGGATTACCTCCAGCGCCAGGGTGACGACTGGGCGGGCGGCGGCATAGGGTTCGCCCCCGTAAAGGCCGATGCCGGGCCGCACCAGGTCGAAATGGTAATCATGCCCCAGCAGGATGCCGCCCGTGGCGGCCAGCGACCGGGGCGCCGCGACGCCTTCGGTCATGGCGCGGAACTGCGCCAGTTGCGCGGCATTCGCGGCATGTTCCGGTTCGTCCGCGCAGGCCAGATGCGACATGACCAGCGCGGGACCGATACCCTCGGCCGTGCGGGCGGACAGCGCCTCGGACCGCAGGGCGGCCCATTCGGCGGGCTCCATCCCCAGCCGGTTCATCCCGCTGTCAAGCTGGATGGCAAAGACCCCCTGCGGCCGCAGCGCGCGGTCGCGGAAGAACTGCCCGGCGCTGTTCAGCACCGGGATCAGGCCATCCAGCCCCTCGCCGGGCATATGGCCGGACAGGATGAAGATGCGGGCATCGGCAGGCAGGACGGGCCGGATCGCGCGCCCTTCGGCCGCCTGCGCGACAAAGAAGTCGCGGGCCCCCGCCTGATACAGCGCGGGCGCCACCTTCTGCGCCCCCAGCCCATAGGCGTCGGCCTTGACCACCGCCGCCGCTCGTGCACCCGCGGCCTGCGCCGCCAGCGCCTTCCAGTTGGCCACGATGGCCCCAAGATCGATCGTCAGTCCCATGGCGGCGGGATGCGCCCTCGTCCCTGCGGCGTCAAGTCTGCACCTGTCCCGGTGCATGCCGGCGCATACTATTTTGCATTTTTTAGGGTCATCTAAGTACCATATTTGCAAACTTTCCGCTTTTCGCTTTGCGCCCCGGCGGCGTCACATTACTGTCGCCCGAAACCGACGGAGGGTGGGATGAAGGACATTCTGGGTCAGCTGGAGAGCCGCCGTGCCGAGGCGCGACTGGGCGGCGGGCAGCGGCGCATCGACGCCCAGCACGCCCGCGGCAAGCTGACCGCGCGCGAACGCATCGACCTGCTGCTGGACGAAGGCAGCTTCGAGGAGTTCGACATGTTCGTGCGCCACCGCTCCACCGATTTCGGGATGGAGGATGACCGTCCCTATGGCGACGGCGTCGTGACCGGCTGGGGCACGATCAACGGCCGTCTGGTCTATGTCTTCTCGCAGGACTTCACCGTGTTCGGGGGCTCGCTGTCGGAAACCCATGCCCGGAAGATCTGCAAGATCATGGACATGGCGATGCAGAACGGCGCGCCGGTGATCGGGCTGAACGATTCGGGTGGCGCGCGCATCCAGGAAGGCGTGGCGTCGCTGGCCGGTTATGCCGACGTGTTCCAGCGCAACATCATGGCGTCCGGCGTGATCCCGCAGATCAGCGTCATCATGGGGCCATGCGCGGGCGGCGCGGTCTATTCGCCCGCGATGACCGACTTCATCTTCATGGTGAAGGACACCTCCTACATGTTCGTGACCGGGCCGGATGTCGTGAAGACCGTGACGAACGAGGTCGTGACCGCCGAGCAGCTTGGCGGCGCGTCCACGCATACGAAGAAATCCTCGGTCGCGGACGGCGCGTTTGAGAACGATGTCGAGGCGCTGTCGGAAATCCGGCGGCTGTTCGATTACCTGCCGCTGTCGAACCGGGAAAAGGCGCCTGTCCGCCCCTTTTTCGACGATCCCAACCGGATCGAGCTGTCGCTGGACACGCTGATCCCCGACAACCCCAACCAGCCCTATGACATGAAGGAGCTGATCCACAAAATTGCGGACGAAGGCGATTTCTATGAAATCCAGCGCGATTTCGCCGGCAACATCGTCACCGGCTTCATCCGCATCGAAGGCCAGACGGTCGGCGTCGTCGCCAACCAGCCGCTGGTGCTGGCAGGCGTCCTGGACATCGATTCCAGCCGCAAGGCCGCACGCTTCGTGCGCTTCTGCGACGCCTTCGAGATCCCGATCCTGACGCTGGTGGACGTGCCCGGCTTCCTGCCCGGCACGACGCAGGAATACGGCGGCGTCATCAAGCACGGGGCGAAGCTTCTGTTCGCCTATGGCGAGGCGACGGTGCCCAAGGTCACGGTCATCACCCGCAAGGCTTACGGGGGCGCCTATGACGTGATGGCGTCCAAGCATCTGCGCGGCGATTTCAACTATGCCTGGCCCACCGCGGAAATCGCCGTGATGGGGGCCAAGGGCGCGGTGGAAATCCTGTATCGCAGCGAGCTGGGCGAGGCCGACCGCATCGCCGCGCGGACCAAGGATTACGAGGACCGTTTCGCCAACCCCTTCGTCGCCGCCGAAAAGGGGTTCATCGACGAGGTGATCCAGCCCCGCACCACGCGCAAGCGGGTGGCGCGGGCCTTCGCCTCGCTGCGCACGAAGAAGCTGTCCAACCCGTGGAAGAAACACGACAACATTCCCCTGTGATGCGGGCCTGCGCCGCCATGCTGCTGATGGCGCTGGGCGCGTCGGCCGCCGGCGGCCAGCCCGCCCGGATCGAGGTCCCCTCGGGGGCCGAGGTCTGGTTGCAGGAGGTGTTGACCGACAGGGTGCCGGGAATGGGACTGGTGCAGCGTTACCGTTTCGTCATGCCTTCGCTTGTCGAACTGGTCCCGCCGGTGCCGCAGGACGAGATGATGGAAGATCTGCCCCCCGAGATGCTGGACGAATCCGGCCTGAGCGCCGAGGATCAGGCCGCATTGGACGACCTGGGCGGCATCGCCATCGAGGGCGTGCCCGAGGAAGATGCCGGCGCGCTTCCGCTGCCCGACTTCACCCAGGCGCCGCTGCCGTCCGAACTGGCGGCGCCCGATGCGGCTCTTGCCGCGCCCGAGGATGAGGCGGCGGGCGATCTGGCCGTGGGTGGCGACATGCCGCTGCCGGCGGCCCCCGATGCGCTGATGCAGGACCCGGTGCATCGCGACATCCTGTGGTTGTGCCAGAACTATGTGCTGCCGCGGGCGCGGGCCGCCGATCCCCAACCTTCGCAGGTGGTCATCTCGATGGGCTCGGCCCCCAGCGAATTCGGCGTCTTCGACCCCGAGATCGTGCAATTGTTCGAAGGATTTTCGCTGCCTGCCGGACGTAATGAATGTGTGTGGGAACCGATGTGATGATGCCAGGCGTGAATGATGCAGCAAGGCCACAGCACCTCGCGGTCGGACCGGCTTTGGGGGCGGTCGCCTGTCAGCCGCTGCGCGGTCTGGCTAGAGTGTCGCGCCGGCCGCAGGATGCAGCCGGCATGTCGAGCGGTCGGGGCATTCCAGCCCCGCCTTACAGGAGCATGATCCCATGTCGAAGAAACTCGCCCTCGCCCTGGTCCTGGCCGGTCTGGTCAGCGCCTGCAACCAGCAGCCGCAGCCCGCGCCCCAGCAACCGGTTGTCTCGCAGGAACCGGTGTTCACCGGCAAATACGGCAACTGATCCGTCCCGGCGCGGGCTTTGCGGCCCGCGCCCTTGCGCTCTGACTGGGGTGCCCTTGTCCCGCGGGGGTGCCGCATGCTGAAGCACCGCGGCTTTCCGGGGCGGCTTCCGTCCACCGATTACCAGTTCGTCATCCGCCGCGCCAATGCCAAGGGGGGGACGAAGCTGGTCGCGCGGGAACGTTACCGCGACCGTTCGGCCGCCGACCGCCGCGCCGATGCAGGCTTTCTGGCCGCCCTGATCGAACATTTCGGCGAAGAGCCGTTCGAGCGCGGCAACCTGGACGCGGGCCGCCTGTCCTGGCTGCTGGGTCGCGAGGTCGTGGCCGTCGGCAAGCTGGACCCCACCAGCTATGAACAGCTTCTGCGCGTGGACATGCGGCGGGCCGAGGCGTCGTTTCCGGAACTGTTCGCTCCCGATGCCGCCCCCGATTTCGGCTGGGACGATGACCGCGCGGACGACGACGGGGACGACGGCTGATGCGCGGCAAGATGCTGATCGGAACCCCTTCACCGGGTTGTCAGTTTGACCCTGCGCGCACGCATGGCATAAACCGCGAATACGCAACACAACTGGCCCGTCCGCGGGCCACAACGACAGGCAGAATATCATGCAGACTTCGTTCGTCCTGCGCCTTTCCGGCGCCCTTGTTCTTGCTGCGGGCGTCTCGGCTTGCGCGCCGGGATATCAGACCGGTCTGTCGCCTGACGCCCAGCGTGCCGCTGGCGGAGCCCTTGCCGGTGCCGTCGTTGCCAAGGCGCTCGACGAGAAAGTCTCGACCGGGGCGCTTATCGGGGCCGCGGGCGGCGCACTGTGCGACGACGTGGGCGTCTGCGGCACTCCGGGATACTGATCCGGTCGGGCCATGCGGCGCTGACTTTCCCTTTCACCAGCCGGAAGGCCTGCGGTCAGTCATCGCAGGCGCCGGTCCAATTACGGAACATCCTGAATGTCCAGAAAACTTCTTCTCGTCGCCGGTGTGGGCGCGGCCCTGCTGGCCGGCTGCACGCAGAACATCCAGCCGACCGATCTTGACCGCGGGATCATCGGCGCGGGCACCGGCGCCGTCATCGCCGACCTTGCCGGGAAAAACGTGGCGGCCGGCGCGGCGATCGGCGCTGCCGGCGGCGCGCTGTGCGACGACGTTCGCCTGTGCCAGTGACCTGACCGCAGGACGCGCCTGCGCGTCCTCCAGATGCTTCATCGCCGCCCCTCGCCATCGGCCGGGGCGGCTTTTTCACATTCTGCGCCAGGGACAGCCATGTTCAAGAAGATCCTGATCGCCAACCGCGGGGAAATCGCCTGCCGCGTCATCAAGACCGCGAAAAAGATGGGGATCGCCACCGTCGCCGTTTATTCCGACGCCGACCGCAACGCGCTGCATGTGCGCATGGCGGACGAGGCGGTGCATATCGGCCCATCCCCGGCGAACCAGTCCTATATCGTGATCGACAGGATCATGGAGGCGGTCCGGCGGACAGGGGCCGAGGCAGTCCATCCGGGTTATGGTTTTCTTTCGGAAAACATGAACTTCGCATCGGCCCTTGAGAAAGAGGGTATAGTCTTCGTCGGGCCGCCCAGCCCCGCGATCGAGGCGATGGGCGACAAGATCACCTCGAAGAAGATCGCGCAGGAAGCGGGAGTTTCGACCGTTCCCGGCTATATGGGCCTGATCGCCGACGCCGAGGAGGCGGTGCGGATTTCCAGCCAGATCGGCTATCCGGTGATGATCAAGGCCAGCGCGGGCGGCGGCGGCAAGGGGATGCGGATCGCCTGGACCGACCAGGAAGCGCGCGAGGGTTTCGAATCCTCGCGCAACGAGGCCGCCAGCAGCTTCGGCGACGACCGCATCTTCATCGAGAAGTTCGTTACGCAGCCGCGCCACATCGAAATCCAGGTGTTGGCGGACAAGCACGGCAACTGCGTCTATCTGCATGAACGCGAATGCTCGATCCAGCGCCGCAACCAGAAGGTCATCGAGGAGGCGCCTTCGCCCTTCCTGGACGAGGCGACCCGCAAGGCCATGGGCGAACAGGCCGTCGCGCTGGCCAAGGCCGTGGGCTATACCAGCGCTGGCACGGTCGAGTTCATCGTGGACGCGAACAGGGGCTTCTATTTCCTTGAAATGAATACGCGTTTGCAGGTCGAACATCCGGTGACCGAACTGATTACCGGCGTCGATCTGGTCGAACAGATGATCCGCGTCGCCGCAGGTGAGCCGCTGCCGTTCTCGCAGGACGACCTGAAGATCGGCGGCTGGGCCATCGAAAGCCGGCTTTATGCCGAGGACCCCTATCGCAACTTCCTGCCCTCGATCGGGCGGCTGACCCGCTATCGCCCGCCGGCCGAGGTCGCGGCAGGCCCGCTGGTCGAAACCGGCAAGTGGCTGGCGACCGACGCGCCGACCGGTGATGTTGCCGTGCGGAACGATACCGGCGTCTATGAGGGCGGCGAGATCAGCATGTTCTATGACCCGATGATCGCCAAGCTCTGCACCTGGGCGCCCGACCGCGCGCAGGCGATCGAGGGGATGCGCAACGCGCTGGACCGGTTCGAGGTCGAGGGCATCGGCCACAACCTGCCCTTCCTGTCGGCGGTGATGGATCATCCCAAGTTCATCTCGGGCGACATCTCGACCGCCTTCATCGCCGAGGAATACCCCGAAGGTTTTCAGGGCGCGACGCTGCCTGGGGACGAACTGATCCGCGTGGCCGCCGCGGCCGCCGCCATGCACCGCGTGGCCGAGATCCGGCGCACCCAGATTTCCGGGCGTCTGGACAACCACGAACGGCGCGTGGGCGAAAACTGGGTCGTGTTCCTGAACGGGCGAGAATTCCCGGTTCGGGTCAATGCCGACCGGGGCGGCTCGACCGTCAGCGTGGCGGGTCGTGACCTGCGCGTGGAATCGGACTGGAAGCCGGGGCAGTCGCTGGCCAGCCTGACGGTGGACGGGGAACCGCTGGTGCTGAAGGTGGACAGGATATCCGCCGGACTGCGCCTGCGCACCCGCGGGGCAGAACTGAAGACTCATATCCGCCGCCCCCGCGCGGCCGAACTGGCGCGGCTGATGCCGGAAAAGCTGCCGCCCGACACCTCGAAGTTCCTGCTATGCCCGATGCCCGGACTGGTCGTGCGCATCAACGTCCGCCCCGGCGACGAGGTGCAGGAAGGCCAGGCGCTGGCCACGGTCGAGGCAATGAAGATGGAAAACATCCTGCGCGCCGAGAGGAAATCCGTGGTCAGGTCGGTCAACGCCGAGGCGGGCCAGAGCCTGAAGGTCGATGACGTCATCATGGAGTTCGAGTGACGAATGTCCCCTGCCCTGCGTATCCGGCCGGTGTTTCCCGCGGACCCCGGGTCCCGCATGCCCGGCCGGACCGCAGCACCGAACGCGCTGTCGGGTCCGCCCGCTAGCACTGGTCCGAGGATGTTCGGATGACTGCTCCCCTCGACAACATCCTGGCCCCTCCGGCGCAGCAGGCGATGATCGCCGGGCTGTTCCTGGCGGTGGGTTGGTGGGTTGTCGCGTGGCAGAACCATCGCCGCGATGCGCGCCTGCGGGATGAACGAGTCGCCGACATCCAGCGCGCCTTGCTGGCGGAGATCCGCGCCCATGTCGCCGCGCTGGAAGGCCAGACGCTGGACGACGCAATTGCGCGCGAGGCGCTGGTGGCGCGGCTGGCCGGGGGCGGGCATGTCCCGATCCTGCCCCATGACGCCAATGACCGCATCTTCCGCGCCATCGTCGCGGATGTGCATGTCCTGCCCGAATGGGCGATCGACCCGGTGGTGCGCTATTACCGCCTGCTGGCGGTTCGGGGCGCGTTGGCGCAGGACATCCGCAGCAATGCCGCCGAACATCCCGCACGGGCGACCGAAATGTTCCGCGATTACCTGACGCTGAACGACGAGACGCTGTCCATCGGACACAAGGCGATGATCGTGCTGACGGCCAGTCTGGAAGGCGGACGCACGGCCGTCGAGGCGCTGTTCGCCGCAGCACAACGGCATGAAACGGCGCGCATCGCAGCCAGCTTGCCCGTCGAACTGGCCGAACTGCGCGCCGGCCTCAGTAGGCGATCTTTGGACCCGAGAGGCCGGTGATGGGGGGCAGGCCGGCGACCGCCGCGATCTCGTTCGAACTGCGCGCCCGCAGCAGACGCTCGACCAGTTCGTCGGTCGAAGCCTGCCGCTTGGCCCGGCGCACCGGGGGCGGGGGTTCGGTCTTGCGCGGGGTGGTGTCCTTGGCCATTGCGTCACCTTGTCCTGCGGGATGCGGCAATCCGCGTCCACTTGCCATCAAGATAGTCGCGCCCCGGCGGTTGCGCAATGAAATCACGCGCGGCGCTTACCTGCCGCCGCGCGCGCGCGCCATTTCGGCCCGCCGTTCCGGCGTCTTGTCGATGGCCCGGCCGATTTCGCGCGTGTCCCAGGGGACGGGCTTGCGGTCGATCACATTGCCCTGCTTGTCCAGCACCACCAGCGAAAACCCGCGCGGCCGCAACTGCCTGCGCCAGACGGAGGCGGCGGCCGGATCGGTGTCCACGATCACCACCGCATCCCGCGCCTGCAACGCCACCGGGTCGCGTTCCAGCAGCGCAAGCTGGGTGACGAACGACGGATCGGCCGCGGTGTCGGCAAAGACGATCACCGGCCGCGCCTCGAACAGCAGCGATTCGGGGGTGACCTCGGCGGCCTCCAGAACCTCCAGTTCGTGGACGGCTGCGGGGGCGACGGGCGCGGGGGCGGATGCCTCGGGTCTGCCCTGCGGCAGAGCCACCGGCCCCGGCGGCGGCGTGGACGCCCCCATGCCCGCCGCATGCCCCGCCAGCGCCGCCGACAGGCCGGCGGCCATCCAGATCGAACGCAATTTCTTCATCATCCTGAATATAGCGACGCAGGCCCCATCGGAAAGGACCATGCCATGACCGAGAAACCCACCCTTGACCAGTGGCGCGCGCTGGCGACGAAGGAACTGAAAGGCGCCGATCCCGACACGCTGGACTGGGACACGCTGGAAGGCATCACCGTCAAGCCGCTTTACACCGAGGCAGATACCGACGGACTGGACCACATGGGCAGCCTGCCCGGCATTGCGCCCTTTACCCGCGGGCCGCGCGCCACGATGTATGCGGGCCGTCCGTGGACGATCCGGCAATATGCGGGCTTTTCGACGGCCGAGGAATCGAACGCCTTCTACCGCCGCGCGCTGGCCGCCGGGCAGCAGGGGGTGTCGGTGGCCTTCGACCTTGCGACGCATCGCGGCTATGACAGCGACCATCCGCGCGTCGAAGGCGACGTGGGCAAGGCGGGCGTCGCCATCGATTCCGTCGAGGACATGAAGATCCTGTTCGACGGCATCCCGCTGGACCGGGTGTCGGTTTCCATGACGATGAACGGCGCGGTGATCCCCATCCTCGCGAACTTCATCGTCACCGGCGAGGAGCAGGGCCATTCCCGCGCCGCCCTGTCCGGGACCATCCAGAACGACATCCTCAAGGAGTTCATGGTCCGCAACACCTATATCTATCCGCCCGAGCCCTCGATGCGGATCATCGCGGACATCATCGGCTATACCGCGCGCGAGATGCCGAAGTTCAACTCGATCTCGATCTCCGGCTATCACATGCAGGAAGCCGGGGCGAACCTCGTGCAGGAACTGGCCTATACGCTGGCCGACGGGCGCGAATATGTCCGCGCGGCCATCGCTGCGGGCATGGACGTGGACGATTTCGCCGGGCGGCTGAGCTTCTTCTTCGCCATCGGCATGAACTTCTTCATGGAAATCGCCAAGCTGCGCGCCGCGCGGCTGCTGTGGCACCGCATCATGTCGGATTTCGGCGCGAAGAAGCCGTCGAGCCTGATGCTGCGGACGCATTGCCAGACCTCGGGCGTGTCGTTGCAGGAACAGGATCCCTATAACAACGTCATCCGCACGGCATACGAGGCGATGTCTGCGGCGCTGGGCGGCACCCAGTCGCTGCACACCAATGCGCTGGACGAGGCGATTGCGCTGCCCACCGATTTCAGCGCCCGCATCGCGCGGAACACCCAGCTGATCCTGCAGGAGGAGACCGGCATCACCCATGTCGTCGATCCGCTGGCCGGCAGCTATTACGTCGAAAGCCTGACCGCCGAACTGGCCGACCGCGCGTGGGCGATCATCGGGGAAGTCGAGGAAATGGGCGGCATGACCAAGGCCGTGGCCTCGGGCCAGCCCAAGCTCAGGATCGAGGAAACGGCGGCGCGGCGTCAGGCCATGATCGACCGCGGCGAGGAAGTGATCGTCGGCGTCAACAAGTATCGCAAGGACCGCGAAGACCCTATCGACATCCTCGACATCGACAATGTGGCGGTGCGACGGTCGCAGATCGCGCGGCTGGAATCGGTTCGGGCGGCCCGTGACGAATCCGCCTGCCAGGCCGCGCTGGCGGAACTGACCCGCCGCGCGGCCGAGGGCGGCAATCTTCTGGAAGCGGCGGTCGAGGCCGCGCGCGCGCGCGCAACCGTGGGGGAAATCAGCATGGCGATGGAAAAGATCTTCGGCCGTCACCGGGCCGAGGTGAAGACGCTCGCCGGCGTCTATGGCGCGGCTTATGAAGGCGACGAGGGCTTTGCCCAGATCCAGCGCGACGTCGAGGCTTTCGCCGAATCCGAAGGCCGCCGCCCGCGGATGCTGGTGGTCAAGATGGGTCAGGACGGCCACGACCGCGGCGCCAAGGTGATCGCGACCGCATTCGCCGACATCGGCTTCGACGTGGATGTGGGGCCGCTGTTCCAGACGCCCGAGGAAGCGGCGCAGGACGCCATCGACAACGACGTGCATATCGTGGGCATCTCGTCGCAGGCCGCCGGTCACAAGACGCTGGCGCCCAAGCTGATTGAGGCGCTGAAGGCCCAGGGCGCGGACGACATCATCGTGATCTGCGGCGGCGTGATCCCGCAGCAGGATTACGATTTCCTGAAGAACGCGGGCGTCAAGGCGATCTTCGGCCCCGGCACCAACATCCCCGCCGCCGCGCGCGAGATCCTCGACATCGTGCGGACCTCGCGCGGGGCATGACAGGACCAAGGGCGACAGGCCGGTTGCGCGGCCTGTCGCCACAAGGTCATTCGGTGACGATGGGCGCGTCCCAGCCCTTCATCTCGGACTTGCTGAAATCGCCATAGGTCGGGTTCGGCAGCACGATCCAGTCCACGCCGAAACGGTCCGCCGTTTCGGCCACGCGGGCCTTCTGGGGCGCGGCGTCCTTGCCCTCGAACTCGGTCTGGAAATCGTGCAGCGTATCGCCCAGCAGCATGACGATGCGGTGATCCTTTTCGACCAGCGCCCGCCGTTCCCCCTTGGGCGGCCCCAGCAGCAGGACGTGATCCGCGCTGACCTGCGGCAGGCCAAGTTCCGTCAGGGTCTTCAGCGTCGACTCCTTGGTCTCGTCATAGCGGTCCGAGATATAGAAGATCGCCACGCCCTTGCTGTCGGCGTAATCGAGGAACTCCTTGGCGCCGGGGATCAGCGTCGGATTGCCTTTCCTTTCCCAGTCCTTCCAGGTGTCCCAGCCGCTGAAGTCGTGACAGGCCGCCACGTCGCGGACCAGCAGCGCCGAATTGTCGATCACGGTTTCGTCCAGGTCGGTGACGATGGCCAGCTTGTCGTCGCCCTGCTTCGCCAGCGCCTCGTCCAGCCGCAGGCGGGCCAGCACATAGGCCTGGCGCTGCAATGCCTCGGCCTCGCCCGAGGATTGCTGCCAGCGCAGGGCCATGGCGTATTCCGCCACCGGGCAGGCAGCCTTGGGCGCGGGCGACGCGGCGGCGGGCGTGTCGGCCACGGGCTTGGCCGCGGGCGCCGCAGTTTCGGCGGCGGCGATTCCGGCGCTTGCCACCAGTGCCGCGGCGCAGATCCAGATCGGTTTCATCCTCATCTCCCTTGTTTGCTGCGGCGGGCTTTCAGCCGCATGCCTGCAGACTGCGCGGGCCGCGCCTGCGCCGCAACTGCAGCCCGTCGTCTTCTTTTCTTCCCCCGGCCTGCCGCACCGCCAGGCCCGCTTGCCGCCCTGGCTGCGCCATGGCACCACTCGACCCATGACCGACGCGATCAAGCAGATCATCTGCATCAAATGGGGGACCTTCTATGGCCCCGAATATGTGAACCGCCTGCGCGGCATGATCGCGCGCAACATCACGCCGCCCTTCCGGCTGATCTGCTTTACCGACGACGGCATCGGACTGCACCCCGACATCGTGGTGCGGCCCCTGCCCGAATTCGATTACCAGGCGCCGGTGAACACCATCGGCAAATGGCCGAAATCGCGCCTGTGGGGCGATCTGGGCGACATTACCGGGACGGTGCTTTTCCTGGATCTGGATGTGGTGATCGTCGGCAATCTCGACGATTTCTTCACCTTCGGCGACCCTGACGACACGGTGCTGGCGACCAATCCCAACACGCCGCTGCGGAAACGCTCGGGCCAGACCTCGGTCTATCGGATGCGGGTGGGAAAGCTCGCGCCGCTGCAGGCGATGTTCAAGGCCGATCCGCAGGAAATTGCCGACAAGTTCCGGTTCGAGCAGCGCTTCGTGACGCACAACGCGCCGGGCGGCGTGAAATTCTGGCCGCAGCGCTGGGTCGTCCATTTCCGCCGCCATTGCGTGCCGCCCATGCCGCTGCGCTGGTGGGTGCCGCCACGCATTCCCAAGGGGGCCAAGATCGTGATCTTCCCCGGCAGCCTGAACCCGCCCGACGCCATCGCCGGCCGGTGGAGCGAGGACGATCCCGTCCGCACCCTGCCCCGGCATCTGTGCGCGGCCTTCGACGGCGGCCGCCGCGAAAGCCTGCCCCGGCATCTGCGCCACTTCATCCGCCCGGCCGAATGGGTTGACCGGCTGTGGCGCGAATAGGCATCGGCCCCGCGATCTGGCACCCGCTGCCGCCCGATCTGGCGGCCGAACTGGGGTTGACCATCGCCAGCTTCGGCCATCTGGAGGACATGCTGAAACGCGCCATCTTCGCCCTTGAACGCGCGCGGCTGGACGGCGGCATCGTGGAACGGGACTTCCGCGGCTGGCTGGCGCGAATGGATCATGTCGCGACCGATTCGCTGGGCACCCTGATCGACCGGCTGGACCGCGCCCTGGTCCGGGCCGAACACGCAGACCCCGATCTGATCGCCCAGCTGAACGAAGTGAAGGGCTGGCGCAACCTGTTGTGCCATGCCGCATGGCAGCCGACGGCCGCGGGTCTCTGGCAGCCCCTCTTCGTCAACACCGGGGGCGAGATCTTCGACAGCACCCTGACGGTCGAGGATCTGCGTGCCATCCGTGCCATGACCCTGGACAGCGCGCGCCGCAGCGCCCGCATCATCCATCACATCGAGGAAGACAGCACATGGGCCGCGGGAGAATGATGCAACGGATCGCCGATTACCCAGTGTCCTGGGTGGCGCTGCTTGGGGTGCTGGCGGCTCTCGCGGGGTGGATCGCGCCCATGCCGCTGCCCCTTGCGCGGCCTTTCGGCTGGCTGCTGATCGCGGCGGGGCTGGGACTGGTGCTGGTGGCGGGGATCACGATGCGGCGCGCGCGCGCCACGGTCGATCCGACACGGCCGCCGACCGCGCTGGTCACGCATGGC
>CALLYR010000433.1 GCA_937859005.1 uncultured Paracoccus sp.
TGGGCGGCGCAGGCCGGCGAGGGCGCGGCTTTCGTCGGCGCGGGCGACCTCGGCCTCGCGCGCGCGGACGGCCAGGTTCTCGGCCAGCAGGCGGCGTTCGGCCTCGGCGGTGCGGCGCATCTGCTGGCGCTGTTCGAACAGTTGCGTGAACACCGCCACCTTCGACCGCAGGACCAGCGGCTCGACCGGTTTCAGCACATAGTCCACCGCCCCCGCCGCATAACCCCGGAACTGATGCGCCGCCTCCTTGTCCACGCCCGACAGGAAGATGATCGGCACATGGCGGCTGCGGCTTCGCTGGCGGATCAGCTCGGCGGTTTCATATCCGTCCATGCCGGGCATCCGCACATCCAGCAGGATCACCGCGAATTCGTCGCGCAGCACGGCCCGCAGCGCCTCGGGGCCGGACCGGGCGGCCACGATGTCATGTCCCATCCCGGCCAGCACCGCCTGCAGCGCGACAAGGTTGCCGTCGTCGTCATCGACGATCAGCACCCGCGCCGGCGCGGACAGGCTTTCGGCCGGGGCGCTCATGCACCGCCCCCCGCCGGCTGGCGGCGCTTGAGCCAGGTGCGCAGGACGGCGATCAGTTCCTCTTTCTCGACGGGCTTGGACAGGTAATCGGACGCGCCCGCCTCGAAGCAGCGCTCGCGGTCCTCGGCCATGGCCTTGGCGGTCACCGCGATCAGCGGCAGGTCGCGCAGGCGTGCGTCCGCCCGGATGCGGCGCATCATCTCGTATCCGTCCATGCCGGGCATCATGATGTCCACCAGAACCGCCGCGACATCGGGCGTCCGTTCCAGCAGGGCAAGCCCGTCCGGCCCGCTTTCGGCGCTGACCACCTTCAGGTCGTGATCTTCCAGCAGGGCGGTCATGGAAAAGATGTTGCGGATGTCGTCGTCGATAACCGCCACGGTCTGGCCGGCCAGCACGCTGTCGCGTGCAGGGCTGGCGGCGATGGTCTGGCGCAGGTCGACCGGCAGGTCCGACCAGCGCAGGCGCAGCGCGGCGGCCAGCGCATCCAACAGGGCGCCGGTGCCGCCGGTTTCGACCGGCTCGATCACGCTGGCCCGCATCCGCGCCAGCAGGCGCGCATCCTCGGCCGAAGGCTCGGTGTCGAAGGCCGCGATGACCGGCAGCCCGTCGCTCCCGTTGACCAGCGACTGCAGCAGGGCCGAGGTGGGCGCGCTGGGCACCGGCGCCACGATCAGCAGCGCATCCGCGCCCTTCATCGCGGCCTGCGCCCTGGCGGGCGTCACCTCGTCCACGGTCAGGCCGGGAATTGCGGCCAGCGCGGCGCGGACCCGTTCCGCCGCGTCAGTGCGGGGACGGACCAGCAGCAGGCGGCGGTCGCGGCGGGTGGCCTGCTGGCGCAGCGCGTCGAACACCTCGATCAGCCGTTCGCGGCTGACCGGCTTGCCGCTGTATTCGATGCCGCGCCCGCGCAGCCGTTCTTCGTCGTCCACCACGGAAATCAGATGGACGGGCAGGTGGCGCATCTCGCGGTCGGTGGTGATGCGGTCCACCAGCGTCCAGCCGTCCACGTCGGGCAACTGGATGTCCAGGCTGATCGCGTCGGGGGCCTGATGGCGGATCACCGACGGCAGTTCGCGCCCGCGCGGCACCACCAGCCCGTCGAAGCCGCGTTCCTCGGCGATATCGAGCAGGATGCGGGCAAAGACCGGATCATCCTCGACGATGGCGACCAGCGGGCGCGTGCGCCCCTCGGGCGGGACGGCAAAGGCGGAACCGGACGCTTCGGCCATGGTCGCGACGGGCTTCGCGCTGCCTGTGGCGGGAACGGTGGCGGATGGCGCAGCCACCGGGGCGGCTTCGGGGGCAGCGGCCGGCGCGGCCCCGATTGCCGTCGGATCGGGGATCGGCGCGGTCGCGGGCGGCA
>CALLYR010000434.1 GCA_937859005.1 uncultured Paracoccus sp.
GCCGCCGCCAGCAGGCCGGGCAGCAGGTCGGGGCGCAGATGCGTCATCTCGCTGGAAATGGGGTTCTCGATGCGCACGGCGTCCGATCCGCCGCCGAACAGGGCAGCAGCCGCTTCGTCGATGAAGCTGTAAGTCACGCATTCGTTGTAACCCAAACCCGCCGCCATCCGCCGCGCGGCGGATTCGCGGCGCTGCAGCGGCGTCAGCACCGGGGCCGGCACGCCCGCGCGCGGGCGCGGCAGCGGCTTGCCCTGCAGTTTCGTCAGGCTGGCGATGCGGGCGATCTCCTCGACCAGATCGGCCTCGCCCTGCACGTCGGGGCGCCATGACGGCACCTGCGCCATATCGCCGTCCATGACGAAGCCCAGCCGTTCCAGCGTGGCGCGCTGTTCGGATTCCGGGATGTCCAGCCCGACGAGGCTTTGCGTCCGCCCCGCGTCCAGCCGATAGGCGCGGGAATGATCGGGGGCCGCCCCGGCCTCGACCACGCGGCTCGGCTCGCCCCCGCACAGGTCCAGGATCAGGCGGGTCGCAAGTTCCAGCCCGTCGCGGGTGAAGGCCGGATCGACGCCGCGCTCAAAGCGGTAGCGGGCGTCCGAGTTGATCTTCAGCGCCCGCCCTGTCGCGGCAATGCCGATGGGCTGCCAATACGCGCTTTCCACGAATACATCGGTGGTCGCCTCGGTCACGCCCGAGTCCTCGCCGCCCATGATCCCGGCCAGGCTTTCGGGTCCCCGGTCGTCCGCGATCACCAGATCGCCGGAGCGCAGCGCATAGGTCTTGCCGTCCAGCGCCAGCAGGCTTTCCCCTTCCTGCGCCCCACGTACGATCAGATCGCCCACGACCTTCCCTGCGTCGAACACATGCAGCGGCCGGTTCAGGTCATAGGTGAACAGGTTGGTGATATCGACCAACGTGGAAATCGGCCGCAGCCCGATCGCCCGCAGCCGCTGTTGCAGCCAGTCGGGACTGGGGCCATTCGTCACGCCCCGGATCAGGCGGCCGGTGAAATGCGGGGCGCGTTCGGACATGTCGGGGGCAATGGTGACGCCGATGGGGCTGTCGAAACCGCCCTCGACCGGCTTGACCGTCAGGGGCTTCAGCACCCCCAACCCCCGCGCCGCCAGATCGCGGGCGATGCCGCGCACGCCCAGCGCGTCGGGACGGTTGGGGGTGATCTTGACGTGGATCATCGGGTCGATCCTGTCCGGCGCGTTCTCGGCCAGCCAGTCCACGAATCGCTGCCCGACCTGCCCCGAAGGCAGTTCGATGATCCCGTCGTGTTCCCCGGACAGTTCCAGTTCCCGTTCGGACGCCATCATGCCATGCGATTCGACGCCGCGGATCCTGCCCACGCCCAGCGTCGTGTCGATGCCGGGAACGTAATCGCCGGGCTTGGCCAGCACGACCGTGATCCCCACCCGCGCATTGGGCGCGCCGCAGACGATCTGCTTTTCGCCCTCGTCGGTCAGGACGCGGCAGACCCGCAGCCGGTCGGCATCGGGATGCTGCTCGGCATGTTCCACGCGCGCCAGGGTGAAGGGCGCCAGCTTCGCGGCCGGATCGACGACCTCTTCGACCTCCAGCCCCAGATCGGTCAGCGCCTCGGTGATCTGGGGCAGCGAGGCCGTGGTGTCGAGATGGTCACGAAGCCAGGAGAGGGTGAATTTCATCGTCGCGCCTTGGGTTCCAGGGACCCCGGCCGGGCGGGGCTTCCGCCTTGAACCGTCCCGAAGGCGCGGGGTCAAGCCTGCGCGGCCCGGACAGGGGCCGCGCAGGAGGTTGCAATCAGCGGGATTCGACCGGCAGTTGATGGCCGCCCTTTGCCAGGTAATCGTTGGTCAGCTTGACCACGACCGGCGTCAGCAGGATCAGCGAGATCAGGTTCGGAATCGCCATCAGCGCGTTCAGCGTGTCGGCGATCAGCCAGGCGAAATCCAGCGTCACCACGGTGCCGATGAACACCGCGATCACCCACAGCACCCGGAACGGCATCTCGGACACGCTGCCAAGCAGGAATTCCCAGCATTTCTCGGCATAGAAGGCCCAGCCCAGGATGGTGGTGAAGGCGAACACCGCCAGCAGGATGGCCAGCAGCTCCTCGCCGAAGCCGGGCAGCGCCGATTCGAAGGCCGCGGCCGACAGAACCGCCCCGGTCTCGCCCGAGGTCCAGACCCCCGTTACCATGATCGCCAGCGCCGTCATGGTGCAGATGACCAGGGTGTCGATGAAGGTGCCCATCATCCCGATCATCCCGGAATAGACCGGATCGCGCGTGGCCCCCGCGGCCTGCGCGATGCCGGCGGTGCCCAGGCCCGCCTCGTTCGAGAAGATGCCGCGCGCGACGCCGCGCTGGATGCCGGCCAGAACGCCCGCGCCGACAAAGCCGCCGGTCGCCGCAGTGGGGGTGAAGGCCGAGGTGATGATGGTGGCGAATGCGCCCGGCACGGCATCGATGTTGACGACCAGCACCGCCAGGACCGCGACGATATAGGCGATGGCCATGGCCGGGACCAGCTTTTCGGCCACCGCGCCGATGCGGCGGATGCCGCCCAGCACCACCGCCGCCGTCAATGCGGTCACCACCAGCCCGGTCACCCAGCTTGGCAGGCCGAAGGCGTTGTTCATCGCCTCGGCGATGCTGTTCGACTGGACCATGTTGCCGATGCCGAAGCCTGCAAGTCCCCCGAACACCGCGAAGGCCGTTCCCAGCCATGCCCAGTGGCCGCCCAGCCCGTTCTTGATCGCATACATCGGCCCGCCGGCATGTTCGCCCTGGTCATCGACCTCGCGGTACTGCACCGCCAGCACGACCTCGGCGTATTTGGTGGCCATGCCGACGAATGCGGTCATCCACATCCAGAACACCGCCCCCGGCCCGCCCAGCGCGATGGCGGTGGCGACGCCCGCGATGTTGCCGGTGCCGACGGTCGCCGACAGCGCCGTCATCAGCGCGGCAAAGGGCGTGATCTCGCCGGCTGCCAGATCGTCGGGCCGGCGGCTTTGCCAGATCATGCGGAAGCCATAGACGATCTTGCGCAAGGGCATGAAGCCCAGTCGGATTTGCAGGTAAAGCCCGGTGCCGAGGATCAGCACGATCATCGGCACGCCCCAGACAATGCCGTTGAGCCATCCAAAGAACGATTGCAGTCCGGCCATCTTCCCCCCCCTTTTTTCGTGGTTCGCTCCACTTGCCAGAACGCTGCCTCACATCCAGTCACGATGTCGAGAGGATAACGCGCGATCTGCCCGGCAGAGACGGCGGATTGCCGAGGGCGGGACATCTCTTTCAGCCTGTAGGGTGCGTGCTCTGCACGCACCGCTTGGACCTTCGCCGCATTGGGCGTGGAAACCACGCACCCTACCGCTGCAAGATGCGGGCGAAGGTAAAGGGGGCAAGCGCGACGGCGGGGTCGCGGACCTTCTCGACCTCAAAGCCCGAGGTCGGTCAGTGCCGCCGGTGATCTCGGTTAGGGTGGACGTGGTGTCGAGATGGTCGCGAAGCCAGGAGAGGGAGAGTTTCGTTGCGTGAACGCCTACGGATTCTATTTTGCTAGACGCACGGATTGATCGCGAGCGACCATCACGAACGCAGCCCGATCCGCGAACAGCTTGGTAGCAAGTGATGGATATTCTTCTGCTGCGCGGTCAGCTTGGAAAGATTCGAATAAGTGCTTCAAGCAAGCAGCATAAGACCGCGATAGTTGTTGCGCAGCCGTAATGAGCTCAGCAGGCGCACGCTGCATAATCAGCAGATTTTCATAATAGTTTATCCGCGCTAACTTAGCGCCGACCGACTGCAATGAAGTTTCATTCTTCAAACTTGCTGGCTCTTCGATGATTGATGAACAGGCTTCGGCCAACTTGGCGCAGGTTCCTCTGATTTCCTCAGCAAGTTTATATCGCGCATCAAGACGTTTCTGTCGTCCGTAAATAAAAATGGCGATGAAAAGAGCGGTCCCTGATGCAATAGTCGCTGTTAAGACGGAGGCAGCAGACTGCACGATCCTAGGATCAAGCGAGCTGAACCAAACCGCAATATTCACCGCGACAACCCACCGCTCACCGTCGGCACATCCCCCGCCGCGAACCCATAGTGCTTCAACCACCGCAGGTCGCTCTCGAAGAACGCCCGCAGATCCGGTATCCCGTATTTCAGCATCGCGATCCGGTCGATGCCCATGCCGAAGGCAAAGCCCTGCCATTCCGCCGGGTCCACGCCCGCGGCTTCCAAGACCTTGGGATGCACCATCCCCGATCCCAGGATTTCCAGCCAGCTTTCCCCCTGCCCGATCTTCAACTGCCCGCCGGTCCAGTCGCAGCGGATATCGACCTCGGCCGAAGGCTCGGTGAAGGGGAAATGCGAGGCGCGGAAACGCAGTTCGACCTCGGGCACTTCGAAAAACGCGCGGCAGAACTCCTCCAGCGTCCATTTCAGGTTCGCCATGGAAATGTCGCGGCCGAGCGCCAGCCCCTCGACCTGATGGAACATCGGCGTGTGGGTCTGGTCCATGTCCATGCGATACACCCGGCCCGGCGCGATCACGCGGATCGGCGCGCCCTGCGCCTGCATGGCGCGGATCTGGACGGGCGAGGTATGGGTCCGCAGCACATGGGGCGGGCGGGTATCGCCCTCGGCCCGCGCCATGAAGAAGGTATCGTGTTCCTGCCGCGCCGGATGTTCGGGCGGGATGTTCAGCGCATCGAAGTTGTACCAGTCGGATTCGACCTGCGGCCCCTCGGCGACCGAGAACCCCATGTCGGCAAAGATCGCCGTCACCTCGTCCATGACCTGGCTGACGGGGTGGATGGTGCCCTGCGGGCGCGGGCGGCCGGGCAGGGTCACGTCCAGCCATTCCGATTTCAGCCGGGCGTCCAGCGCCGCATCCTCCAGCGCCGTCTTGCGCGCCCGCAGGGCGGTGTCGATCTCGTCGCGCAGGCGGTTCAGGGCGGCGCCGCGGGTCTGCCGCTCCTCGGGCGACATCCGGCCCAGTTCCTTCATCAGGGCGCTGATCTCGCCCTTTTTCCCCAGCGCGGCCAGCCGCACCTCCTCCAGCGCGGAACTGTCCGCGGCCTCGGCCACGCGGGAAAGCCAGGTGGAACGCAGGGTGTCGGTATCGCTCATTTCGGGCCTCGGCTTGATGCGGGCCGGGATTAGCACGGGCGCGGCACCCGTGAAAGGTCAGCGCCACAGGGTCCGGCGCAGTACCACGACCGCCAGCGCCGCCCCCGCGAACTGCGCCAGGATATAGGCGGGCGCATCCACGGGCCGGATCCCCGCGCCCGAGGCGGTCAGCGCGCGCGCCACCGTCACCGCGGGATTTTCGAACCCCGTCGAGGACCAGAACCAGAAGCCGGCGAACACATACAGGCCCACCAGCGCCGGCACCTGCGCCGGGCGGTGATGCGAGCCCAGCACCGCCAGCGCGATCAGCCCGAAGGTCGCCAGCCCCTCGGACAGCCACAGATGCGGGCCGCTGCGCGCGACCTGCCCCAGCTGCGCCAGCGGCTGATCGAACAGCGCATGGGTCAGGATCATCCCCGCCAGCGCCCCCGCAAGCTGCGCCGCGGCGAAGACCGCGGCCCGGCGCCACGAGATCGCGCCGGCCATGGCTGAGGTCAGCGTGATCGCAGGGTTGATATGCCCGCCCGACACCGGACCCAGCAGCGTGATCAGCACGCACAGCATCGCCCCCGTTGCCGCCGACACCACCAGCAGCACCAGCGCGTCCCCCGCGCCCAGATTCGTGGCCATGATCCCCGATCCGAAGATGGTCATGGTCAGAAGGGCGGTTCCGGCAGCCTCGATCCAGGGGGCGCCGGGATTGAGCTCAGGTGGGTTCGGTTCGGGGGAATCGGCGGTCATGTCGGCTCCGGTCTGCGGCGTGCAGAAAGCACGGGACGGGGATTCCGGCAACCGTTCTTGCCGCGGCCGGATGCGGCCCGGCACCGCCAACAGGATGCAGGGCCAGATCGTGCAGGGAGGGGGCACAAGGCTCGGCACGGTGGCAAGGCGGAGCGGCACCCAGCCGCGCGGGCAGAAGGATGGCGGCCGACTGCTGTGCGGACTTTGCGCGGATGCAGATGCGGGAACCATGTTCCTGTGCCAGCGGATGCCCCCCTGCCCGATCCGATCGGCTGCCTCACCGTGATTTCCGGGGTCAGCTCCGGCAGGGTCCACCATGCTGTGCGGGCCGAGCCGACGATGCCCGACGGCTTTGGCGCCCTCCACGCGATGAGGACAGCCGGGGCCGGATTCAGGAGCCCTGCCCCCTGCCTGCCCCGCGTTTCACAGGTTGCACGGGGCGCGCGCGGATGTCACAGCATGGCAACCTGGGCGTGAGCCGCGCGTCCGACCGCACGGAGACCGCAATGCTCGACGCGCTCATCAATTTCCTCAACGACATCTTCTGGGGCTATGTCCTGATCTATGGCCTGCTGGCGGTGGGGGTCTATTTCACCCTGCGCCTGCGCCTGATCCAGATCGTCCATTTCTTCGAAATGTTCCGCTGCGTCACTGGCACCGGCAAGCCCGACGCCGACGGGATCTCGCCCCTGCAGGCGCTGTCGGTCAGCCTGGCCAGCCGGGTCGGCACCGGCAACATCGCAGGCGTCGCCGTCGCGATCACGCTGGGCGGGCCCGGCGCGGTGTTCTGGATGTGGGTGGTGGCGACGCTGGGCATGGCCACGGCCTATGCCGAATCGGCGCTGGCGCAGCTTTACAAGGTCCACGGGCCTAACGGGATGTATCGCGGGGGACCTGCCTACTACATCGCGCGGGGCCTGGGGATGCCTTGGCTGGCGGCGCTGTTTTCGGTCTGTCTGATCCTGTCCTTCGGACTGGTGTTCAACGCCGTGCAGTCGAACGCCATCGCCGAGGCGTGGCAGGCCTTCGGCGTGTCCAAGCTGTGGACGGGGCTGGCGCTGGCGGCGGTGACCGCCGTCATCATCTTCGGCGGCATCCCGCAGATCGCGCGGGCGGCGGAATGGATCGTGCCCTTCATGGCCGGCGCCTATCTGCTGGCCGCGGCGATCGTCGTGGCGGTGAACCTGGCCGAGGTGCCGGGGATTCTGGCCCATATCGTCCGCCAGGCCTTCGGGCTGGAACCCGCGGTCGGCGGCGTCGCAGGCGGCGTTGCGGCGGCGATGCTGAACGGGGTCAAGCGCGGGCTGTTTTCCAACGAGGCCGGCATGGGTTCGGCCCCGAACATCGCCGCCGTCGCGCGCCCCGACCCGCATCACCCGTCGGCGCAGGGCTTCGTGCAGGCGCTGGGCGTATTCATCGACACGATCCTTGTCTGCACCGCCACCGCCGTCATGATCCTGCTGTCGGGCGCGATCCCCTCCCCGGATCTGACCGGCACCGCCCTGACCCAGGCGGCGCTGGCCGAACATTTCGGACCCTTCGGCCTGTGGTTCGTGGCGATCGCGATCCTGCTGTTCGCCTTCACCTCGATCATCGGCAACTATGCCTATGCAGAAAACGCCGTGATCTATCTGGGCGGGGGCATGATCGCGGTGCTGGCGATGCGGCTTGCCACCTGCGCCATGGTGATCTGGGGCGCGCAGCAGGCGGTCTCCACGGTGTTCAACGCGGCCGACGCCTCGATGGGGCTGATGGCGACGATCAACCTGATCGCCATCGTGGCGCTGTCGGGGACGGTGGCGATCCTGACCCGCGACTATGTGGCCCAGCGCCGCGCGGGGCTGGACCCCGAATTCCGGCGCAGCGAACATCCCGGCATCGCCAGGGGCGTGGACCCGAATATCTGGCAATGATCCCGTGGGCACGGGCGGCCCTGCCCGGCCTTGAAGGCAGCGCATGAAAAAACCCGCGCGAAAGCGCGGGTTTCGTCGTTCTGCGGCCTTGCGGCAAGGGGTCAGGCGGCTGCCTTGGCCTGCGCCACGATGGCGTTGAACGCATCGGGTTCGTGCACGGCCAGATCGGCCAGAACCTTGCGGTCCACCTCGATCCCGGCCTTGGACAGCGCGGCGATGAAGCGGGAATAGGTCATTTCGGCGTCCACCGCGCGCACGGCGGCGTTGATCCGCTGGATCCACAGGGCGCGGAAGTTGCGCTTGCGGACCTTGCGGTCGCGGGTGGCATACTGGTTGGCCTTGTCCACCGCCTGCGTCGCGGTGCGGAAGTTCCGCGAACGGTTGCCGTAATAGCCTTTGGCGGCGTCCAGGATCTTCTTGTGGCGGGCGTGGGTGACCTTGCCGGATTTAACGCGGGACATGGTTCAGATCCTCTCAGCGGTCGTAGGGCATGTATTTCTTGACGATCTTCGCATCGGCGTCGGACAGGATCATGGTCCCCGTCGTCTCGCGGATGAATTTCGTCGAACGCTTGATCATGCCGTGGCGCTTGCCCGCCGGCGCGGCCTTGACCTTGCCGGTGGCCGTCATCGAAAACCGCTTCTTCGCGGCCGATTTGGTCTTCATCTTCGGCATTTTCGTCTCCTTCGCAGAAGTGAACGCGCGACTCGGCAATGCCATGAGGCCGGCCGCGCGGATGAGAGCCGCACCCCATAACGGGGCGCGGTCATGCTGGCAAGGGGTTACAGGCGGATCTGGCCGTCCATCAGCCGCTGCCAGGCCAGGCCCAGGTCCTGCACCCGGAAGGGCGTGGGATCCATCCAGGCGCCCGCGAACAGCGCGGCCAGCCCGCAGACAAAGGCGATCGCGGCACCGCGCGGCGGTTCGGTGCGCGCCAGCGATGCAATCGCCAGAATGACGGACAGCGCCATCAGCGCCGTGCCGCACAGGATGAGAATATCGGACATCGGGTTCACTGCCTGTTCGTTGAGGGCCGTCTATTCCGGATCGGTGCGCGAGATCAATTGCTCATCGCAACGCGCCACCCGCAGGATGTTCGTCGAGCCGGCCGTGTTGAACGGCACCCCGGCCATGACGATGATATTGCGGGTCGGATCGGCAAAATCGAACTCGCGCGCGGCCTGGACGGCATTGACGACCGCCTGCTTGAACCGCTCCAGATCCGGCGTCAGCACGCAATGGGCGCCCCAGATCAGGCACATCCGGCGCAGCACCGATTCGACCGAGGACATGGCGATGATCGGCACCCGCGGCCGTTCCCGCGCGGCCAGCCGCACCGTGGTGCCGGACTGGGTAAAGGCGCAGATCGCGGCGATGTCGGTGGTTTCCGCAATCTCGCGCGCGGCGACCGCGATGCTGTCGGCCACGGAGGTCCGGTTGGCCGAGCCGCGCGAATTCTCGATGATCTCGCGATAGGTGGGATCGGTCTCCACCGACCGCGCCACGCTGTCCATCGTCGTGACCGCCTCGATCGGGTATCGGCCGGCCGCCGATTCGGCCGACAGCATCACCGCATCCGCGCCCTCATAGATGGCGGTGGCGACATCGCTGACCTCGGCCCGCGTGGGCATCGGGCTTTCGATCATGCTTTCCAGCATCTGGGTGGCCACGATCACCGGCTTGGCCGCGGCACGGCAGGCGCGCACCAGCCGTTTCTGGATGGGCGGGACCGAATGGACCGGCATTTCCACGCCCAGATCGCCGCGCGCCACCATGATCCCGTCCGACACGGCCAGGATGTCGGCAAAGCATTTCACCGCCGCCGGCTTCTCGATCTTGGACAGGATGGCCGCCCGGCCCGCGGCCAGTTCGCGCGCCTCGATCACGTCCTCGGGACGCTGGACAAAGGACAGCGCAAGCCAGTCCACGCCCAGATTGCAGGCGAACTCCAGATCGGCCCGGTCCTTGTCCGACAGCGCCGCCAGCGGCAGCACCACATCGGGGACGTTCACCCCCTTGCGGTTGGAAATCGTCCCTCCCGAGGTCACCACGCAGTCCGCGAAATCGGGTCCGCAGCGTTCGACCCGCAGCCGGATCTTGCCGTCGTTGACCAGCAGCCGCGATCCCGGTTCCAGCACGGCGAAGATCTCGGGATGCGGCAGCTGCACCCGGCTCCCCTCGCCCGGTGCCGGGTCCAGGTCGAATCGGAAGTGGTCGCCCTCTTCCAGGTTGTGTGCCCCCGAGGCGAAGACGCCCACCCGCAGCTTCGGCCCCTGCAGGTCGGCCAGGACGCCGATGGGGCGGCGGCATTCGGCCTCGATCGCGCGGATGGCGTCGTAACGGGCCTTCTGCTCCTCATGCGTGCCATGGCTCATGTTCAGGCGGAACACGTCGGCGCCCGCCTCGAACAGGGCCTTGATCGTCTGGTGATCGCCGGAGGCGGGGCCCAGCGTCGCCACGATCTTGACATTGCGGTGTCGTCTCATCGCCTTGCCCTTTCCTGCGGTCCTCGGCTGGCGCCGGCGGAGCTTATGGCCGAAACCCGTCCCGGCGGCAACTGGTGCGCAGCCGAAGCCGCCCTTATGTTCGAGAGCGATGCGCGACGGAATCATGACGGAACAGGCTTATCACACCGAGGGGGCGGACCGCCCCTCGCGCTGGTTGGTCACCTGCGACCATGCCACGAACCGGGTTCCCGACTGGGTGAACGGCGGCGATCTTGGCATCGGTGCGGACGACATGGCGCGCCACATCGCCTTCGACGTCGGGGCGGCGGGACTGACGCGCCGGCTCGCGCGGCTGCTGGACGCGCCGGCGGTGCTTTCGGATTTCTCGCGGCTGGTCATCGACCCCAACCGCGGCGAGGACGACCCCACCCTGCTGATGCGGCTTTACGACGGGACCGTGATCCCCGCGAACCGCCGCGCCGATGCTGCGGAACGCGAACGCAGGCTCGACCGGCTTTACCGTCCCTATCACGACGCGTTGGCGCGGTTGGCCGCCGCCCATCCCGCGCGCGCGATTTGCGCCGTTCACAGCTTTACCCCGCAGCTGCGCGGCCGTCCGCCGCGGCCGTGGCTGGTGGGCATCCTCTATTCCCACCGCGACGAACGGCTGGGTCCCGCGCTGATCCGGGCCTGCCGCGACCGGGGCTGGGTCACGGGCGACAACCAGCCCTATTCCGGGCATCTGGACGGCGATTCCATCGACCGCCACGCGCTGGCGCATGGCCGTCCGAATGTGCTGATCGAGGTCAGGAACGACCTGATCCGGGACGAGGCCGGGCAGCAGGAATGGGCCGAACGGCTGGCCCCGGTGCTGAAGGGCGTGCTGACCGACAGCGGGCTTTGACAGGCGGCCAGGAAGGCCCCGACCGGCCCGCTCTGAAACGGCCCATGCTTCTTTCTGGCCCAAATACCCGTCACGGCGGTCACAGGAAGCTCTGCGGGTCGATATCCACCGACAGGCGCAGATTGGGCGGCGCCTTGGGCGCGGCCGCCAGCCATTCCGCGATCGCCGCCTGCACGGGCGCCTGCCGCGGCGCACGGATCAGCATCCGCACGCGATACCGCGCGCGGACGCGGGCGATGGGGGCGGGCGCGGGGCCGAACAGGTCGGCCCCGATCGCGGAGAGGGGCGCGGCGCGGCGGGCCAGCGCGGCGGCATAGGCTTCCACCACCGGCTGGTCGGGATGGGACAGGATGATCCCCGCCAGCCGCGCAAATGGCGGCATATGGGCGGCGCGACGCGATTCGGCCTCGGCGTTCCAGAAATCCTCGTCCTCGCCCGACAGGATTGCGCGGATCACCGGATGGTCGGGCTGGTGCGTCTGCAAAAGCGCCACGCCCGGACGGTCGCCCGCCTGCCGCCCGGCCCGTCCCGCGACCTGCCGCATCAACTGGAACGACCGTTCCGCCGCGCGCAGGTCGGCGCCGTAAAGCCCAAGGTCGGCGTCGATCACCCCCACCAGCGTCAGCAGCGGAAAATTGTGCCCCTTGGCCACGATCTGGGTGCCGATGATGATGTCGGCCTCGCCCGCCGCAATGCTGGCGATGCTGTCCTTCAGCGCGCGCGCCGACTGGAACAGGTCGGACGACAGCACGACCGCGCGGGCATCAGGGAAACGGTCGGCCACCTCCTCGGCCAGACGCTCGACCCCCGGACCGATGGCGGCCATCTTTCCTTCCGCCCCGCAGGCGGGACAGGTGACCGGCACCGGCTTTGTCGCGCCGCACTGGTGGCAGACCAGCCGCTTCTGGAAACGGTGTTCCACCATCCGCGCGTCGCAGTCGTCGCAGCCGACCTGGTGCCCGCAGGCCCGGCAGATCGTGACCGGGGCATAGCCGCGCCGGTTCAAAAACAGCAGCGACTGTTCCCCGCGCTCCAGCCGCGCATCGACCGCGCTGGCCAGCGTGGGCGAGATCCACTGCCACGGCGCCATGTCCTCGGCCCGCAGGTCGATGGCCGCCATGTCGGGCAGCTCTGCCTCGCCATAGCGCGCGCGCAGGTCCACCCGGCGATACTTGCCCGAGGCCGCGTTCACCCAGCTTTCGACCGAGGGCGTGGCGGATGCCAGCACCACCTGCGCCCCCTCGACCGCGGCGCGCAGCACCGCCATGTCGCGGGCGTTGTAGTAAACCGTCTCGTCCTGCTTGTAGCTGCCGTCGTGTTCCTCATCGACCACGATCAGGCCAAGATCGCGGAACGGCAGGAACAGCGCCGACCGCGCGCCCACGACCAGCCCCACATCCCCGCGCCCGGCCATGTGCCACAGGCGGCGGCGTTCGCTGCGGGTGATGCCGGAATGCCATTCGCCGGGCCGCGCGCCGAATCGCGCCTCGACCCGGTCCAGGAACTCGGCCGACAGCGCGATTTCCGGCAGCAGCACCAGCGCCTGCCTGCCCATCCGCAGGCATTCGGCGACGGCCTCCAGATAGACCTCGGTCTTGCCCGACCCGGTGACGCCGCGCAGCAGCGTGGTGGCATAGCCCCCGCCCCGCAGCCCGGTGCGCAGCGCCTCGGCGGCCGCCGCCTGATCGGGGGCCAGCGGCTT
>CALLYR010000435.1 GCA_937859005.1 uncultured Paracoccus sp.
AGCGCCGCCGCCATCAGGGCCGAGGCCGCGACCATCCGCGGCGCTGCCCGCAGCAGCCGCGCATCGGCGTGGGCAGCCTGTCCCATGCTGCGCGTCCCCCACCACAGTTGCGCGACCATGACCCAGGCAGCCACGGTCGTGCCCAATGCGGCCGCCAGGAACCCCGCGACCGGCATCAGGCCAAAGGCCACACCCGCATTCACCACCATCGAGTTGACGGCAAAGCGGAAGGGCGTGCGCGTATCCTCGCGCGCGAAATACAGCGGCTGCAGGATCTTCTGCATGACGAAGGCGGGCAGGCCCAGGGCATAGACGATCAGGGCGCGGGCGGTCTGCTGCGTGTCATGGGCATCGAATGCCCCGCGCTCGAACAGGGTGGCGACCATCGGGACGGCAATCACCGCGATGCCGAAGGCCGCGGGCAGGGTCAGGAACAACCCGAATTCGGTCGCGCGGCTGAAGGCCGACTGCCCGCCCCGGTCGTCCCCCGCGCGCAGCCGCCGCGCCAGTTCCGGCAGCAGCACGACCGCGACCGCCGCGCCGACGACGCCCAGCGGCAGTTGATACAGCCGGTCGGAATAGGACAGCCAGCCGATCGCGCCCTCGAAGAAGCTGCCGACCTGTCGGCCGACCAGCAGGTTCACCTGCACCACGCCGCCGGCGAAGACCGCGGGCATGGCGATGGTCAGCAGCCGCCTCATGTCGGGCGACAGGCGCGGGCGGCCGGGGCGCAGCCGCCAGCCGGTGCGCGAGGCGTCCCACCAGACCAGCCCCAGTTGCGCCAGCCCCGTGACCGGCGTGGCCCAGGCGAGCGTCAGCCCCAGGTCCCAGCCGAACAGCCGCCCCAGCACCATGCCGACGATGAACAGCAGGTTCAGCAGCACCGGCGCCGCCGCCGCGACGGCAAAGCGGCCGTTCGCGTTCAGCACCCCCGACACCATCGAGGCGAGCGAGATCAGCAGGATATAGGGGAATGTGATCCGCCCGTATTCGACCGCAAGGTCGAAGCGTTCGTCGCCGACGAAGCCCGCCGCCATCAGCCAGACCAGCACCGGCATGAAGATCATCGCCACCGCCGAAAAGATGGCGACGACGAAGGCCAGACCGGCAAAGGCGTCCTGCGCGAATCCGCGCGGATCCTCGTCCGCCTCCAGCTTTCTGGAAAACATGGGCACGAAGGCGGTGTTGAACGCCCCTTCGGCAAAGAAGCGGCGGAACATGTTGGGCAGCGACAGCGCGATCAGGAACGCCTCGGCCACCGGGCCGGTCCCCAGCCACGCGGCCATCAGGATGTCGCGGACAAAGCCCGTGACGCGGGACAGGAACGTCCACAGCCCAACGGAGACAAAGCCCCGCACCAGTCCGCCGCGCATGTGATTCAGTTCCCCGCCCGTTCCGCGCCTTCGCGTATCGCCTGATGCAGCCTCTTTTCAAGCGCCTCGCGGCGATGGGCCTGATGCAGCTTCAGCCCGAACATGTCCTTGACATAGAAGGTATCGACCACCTGCGCGCCATAGGTGGCGATCACGGCGCTGACGATCTGGATGTGGTTCTGCGCCAGTGTCCGGGTCAGGTCGTAAAGCAGGCCGGGGCGGTCGCGGGTATCGACCTCGATGATCGTGTGGATGTCGCTGCCCTCGTTGTCGAAGGTGACATGGGTGGGAAAGCGGAAGGCGCGCTCGCGCTTCCTGACCTTGTCGCGCCCGGCCAGCGCGTCGCGCGCGACGATCTCTCCGGCCAGCGTGCGTTCGATCATCCGGCGCAGGCGCGGCAGGTGGTCGGCGGCATAGGGGCGGCCCTCGGCGTCCTGCACCCAGAACACCGGCGTCGCATAGCCGTCGCGCGTCGTATAGGTGCGCGCATCCACGACATTCGCGCCGACCAGCGCCAGCGCGCCCGCCAGCCGTGAAAAGATGCCCGGATGGTCGGCCAGCGCGAAGGCCGCCCGCGTCGCGTCGCGGTTCGGATCGGGATGCAGGTCGATGTGGATCTCGTCGTCGGTGATGCCCTGCAGAAGCCGGGCAAAGACCTCCTGCGTGTCGGTCGGCAGACCCTGCCAATAGCTGTCGTAATGGCGGCCCATCTCGGCGCGGATCGCCTTCGGCTCCCATCCGCGCGCGGCCAGCAGGTGACGCAGGCTGCGGCGCGCCTCGTCCACGCGGCGGTTGCGGTTGACCTCTTCCAGCCCGCCTTCCAGCGCGTCCGCGGCCAGCCGGTGCAGGCGGCGCAGCAGGTCGGCCTTCCAGTTGTTCCAGGTGCCGGGCCCGACGCCGCGGATGTCGCAGACCGTCAGCACGGTCAGCAGATCCAGCCGCTTGCGGGTGCGCACGGCCTTGGCAAAGTCGCGCAGCGTGCGCGGGTCGCCGATGTCGCGTTTCTGCGCCACATCCGACATCAGCAGATGGTTGCGCACCAGCCATTCGACCGTTTCCACCCGCTCGGCATCCAGTCCCAGCCGCTGGCAGATGCGCCGCGCGATCTGGGCGCCGATGATCGAATGATCCTCGGGGCGGCCCTTGCCGATGTCGTGCAGAAGGACCGCCAGATAGATCACCGTGCGGTCGATCCCCTTTTCCATCAGGCTGCTGGTCAGCGGCAGGTCGCCGACCTCCTCGCCGCGCTCGATGGCAGCCAGGGCGGCCACGCACTGGATCAGATGCTCGTCCACCGTGTAATGGTGATAGACATTGAACTGCATCATGGCGACGATGCGCCCGAATTCGGGGATCCAGGCGCCCAGCACCCCCAGTTCGTTCATCCGCCGCAGGGATCGTTCGGGATTGCCGTGTTTCAGCAGCAGGTCCAGGAAGATGCGCGCGGCCTCGGGGTCCGAACGCATGCGGTCGTCGATCAGATGCAGATTGGCCGCGACCAGCCGCATGGCGTCGGGGTGCAGCAGGACGCCGGTGCGCAGGCCTTCCTCGAACAGGCGCAGGAGGTTCAGGGGATCGGCCAGAAAGCTGTCCGGGTCGGCCACGCCCAGCCGGCCGTGCTGATAGCAGAACCCCGGCCGCAGGCGGCGGCGCCGGCGGAACATGCTGCCCAGAAAGCCGTCGCGGTAAAGGCTGTTGCGATAGACATGGCGGCTTTCCAGCGCCGTCAGGAACACGCGGGTCAGCTCTCCCACCCGCGTGGCGTGGCGGAAGTAATCCTGCATGAAGATTTCCACCCCGCGCCGGCCGTTCTGGTCGCCGTAGCCCATGCGGCACGCCACCTCGACCTGCATGTCGAAGCTCAGCGTCTCGACCGCGCGGCCGGCGGCCAGATGCAGGTGACAGCGCGCCGCCCACAGGAAATCCTCGGCCTGCCAGAAGGTCGCGTGTTCGTCGCGGGTAAAGAAGCCCAGGTCCACCAGTTGGGCCGCGCGGTCCACGCGGTGGATGTATTTGGCGATCCAGTACAGCGTCTGCAGGTCGCGCAGGCCCCCCTTCCCCTCCTTGATGTTGGGCTCCAGCACATAGCGCTGGCCGCCCTGCCGGCGGTGCCGTTCCTCGCGCTCGGTGAGCTAGGCCTCGATGAACTGGGTCACGCTGCGCTCGAACAGTTCCGGCCACAGCCGGTCGCGCAGGGATGCTGCCGTCACCGCATCGCCGCAGATCAGCCGGTGTTCCAGCAGGCTGGTGCGGATGGTCATGTCGGCCCCCGCCAGCCGCAGGCAGTCGTCCACGGACCGGGTGGCGTGGCCCACCTTCAGCTTCAGGTCCCACAGCATGTAGAGCATGGATTCCACGATGCTCTCGATCCAGCCGGTGATCTTCCAGGGCGTCAGGAACAGGATGTCCACGTCGGAATGGGGGGCCATCTCGGCGCGCCCGTATCCGCCGACCGCGACCACCGCCAGCCGCTCGGCCTCGGTCGGGCTGAGATTGGGGTGCAGGCGGGACGTCGCGACATGGTGAATGGCGCGGACCAGGGCATCGGTCAGCGCGGCGATGGCGCGCACCGTCTCGCGCCCCGCGCGGGGATGGCTGGCCAGGCCCGCCACCAGATCGGCCATCGCCTCGGCCCGCGCCCGCGACAGAAACTCGACCGTGGCCGCGCGGATGTCGCGGGGGTCGGCCAGCCCCGCCAGCGCCGCGTCCAGCCGGGGCAGGAAGGTGGCCCCGTCGAACAGCGGATGCGCCCCGGGCAAGGCCGGGGCGCTCTGGATCGGGGCTGCGGCGGAATCCGCCGGGGCAGGGGAACGGGGCAAGATCAGGACCCGAACCCGCCGAAGCTGCGCGGCGCCGGGTCAAGGATCACCAGCCGGCCACCGCGGATCGTGGCGACGGCCAGACCGCGTTCATTGGTGCCGTCCGGGCGCAGCCGGAACGTCCCCTGCACCCCGGCAAAGCCCCCGCCGGTGGTCAGCCCCGCAGTCGTGACCGCGTTCCTGCGCCCCGCGCGCACCAGCGCCGCCACCGCCGCGACCCCGTCATAGGCCAGCGAGCCAAGCTCGTGCGGCCGCTCGCCATAGGCGGCCTGATAGCGGCTCTGGAACGCGCTCATCCGGCCAAGGTCGGGGATCGCGAACCAGCCGTTCTGCAGTTGCGGCATCGACAGCCGGTCGGCGGGAACGTCCCAGCGGGTCAGGCCCATCATCTGGATGCTGGAGGACGACAGCCCCGCCTGCGCCAGCGCGCTGGTGATTTCGGGCAGCACGCCGACCTGGTTGGCGGTCAGGAACACCGCCTGCGCATTATTGGCCCGCGCCGCCTGCGCCACCTGCGCTGCCGCGCGGTCCATGTCGGCCCGGCTGGGGCCATGCGATGCCTTGCCCACCATCGTCGCGCGGTTGCGCGCGATCGCGCCCGCGATGGCGGCGCCGCCGATCTGGCCGGCGGTGTCGCTTTCCGACACGATCAGGAACCGGCGCAGCCCCTGGCTTGTGCCATGGGACACCAGCCGGTCCGCGGTGTTGCGGAAGGTATTGCCCAGCACGAACACATTGCCGCCCGCGACATCGGCGTTGTTCGAGAATGTCAGCACGTTGACGCGCCCCCGCATCGCATTGCCGACCGCATTGGCGGCCTCGGCATGCAGGGGGCCCACGATGATCTTCGCGCCCGCAGCCACTGCCTCGTTCGCGCGGGCCGCCGCCGTCGCGGCATCGTCGCCATAGTTGTAGACGCGCAGGTCGATCCGCCCGCCTGCATCGGCCGCAGCCATCTTGCCGGAATTGTCCAGCGACCGCGCCAGCCATTCCAGTTCGCCGTTGCCGGTGCCGCCGGGAACCAGCAGCGCCACCGGAACCGGCTGGGACGGGTCGATCTCGGGGCCGGTCTGGTTGCCGCGGGCCGGGGTATCGACGGGCTGGCAGGCGGCAAGCGCAAGACCCGACAGAAGTGCCGCGACGCGCAGCAGCGGCCGCCGCAGCAGGTCGAAGCCGCGGCTGGGGACAGATACGGACATGAAGCTGATTCCCTTCGGTCGTGAGGCGGTGTTTGGCCGATGTGGCGGAAGGGTAGCCACATCCCCCCCGGCGTGGCAACCTGACCGCCCCGCAGCGACGCGCAAAGGAGCGGCCGATGAGCCGACAGCCCGACCCTCCGGCATCCCGGCCCGGCACGGACGCCCGTCCCCTGGACGCCCGCATCGAGGCGCCGGCGCTGGACCCCGGCCTCTATCTGGTCGCGACGCCCATCGGGACCGCGCGCGACATCACCCTGCGCGCGCTGGACGTGCTGAACGCGGCCGACCTGCTGGCGGCCGAGGATACGCGCAACCTGCGCCATCTGCTGGCGATCCACGGCGTACCCCTGCGCGGACGGCGCATCATCGCCTATCACGACCACAACGCCGACCGGCAGCGGCCCGCCATCCTTGCGGCATTGGGCGAAGGACGCAGCATGGCCTATTGTTCCGACGCGGGAACGCCGCTGGTTGCGGACCCCGGCTTCCGGCTGGCGCGCGATGCGGCGGAAGCGGGCGCGCGGGTCCATGCGGTCCCCGGCGCCTCGGCCCTGCTGGCGGCGCTGACCGTCGCGGGCCAGCCCAGCGACCGCTTTCTGTTCGCGGGCTTTCCCCCCGCGCAAGGCGGCGCCCGCCGCCGTTGGCTGGCCGGGGTCGCGGCCGTGGATGCGAGCGCCGTTCTGTTCGAAAGCCCCAGGCGCGTCAGGGAACTGTTAACCGATCTGTGCGAGATTGACCCGAATCGCGAAATCTCGGTCTGCCGGGAACTGACCAAGAAGTTCGAGGAAGTGCTGCGCGGCACCGTCGCGGAGCTGAGGGAGGCGATCCCGCCCGAGGGGCTGCGGGGCGAGGTGGTGGTGGTCATGGGACCGCCGGCCGCGGCAGGCGCGGACGCCGCGGATGTGCAGGCGGCGCTGGCGCAGCGGCTGGGGCATATGTCGGTCCGCGACGCTGCGGCCGAGGTGGCGGGGGCGCTGGGCCTGCCGCGCAAGGACGTCTATCGCATGGCGCTGGCCATGCAGGAGGAAGGGGATGAGGAATAGCGCAGCCGCGGCCCCGCGCCGTCCGCGCGATCACCGGCGCGTCGCCCGCGGCCTTGCGGCCCATGCGTCGGGCCACCGGGCCGAGGATCTGGTCGCCGCCCGCTATCGGGCCGAAGGATGCGAGCTGCTGGAACGCTGCTGGCGCAGCCCGGCGGGCGAGATCGACCTGATCCTGCGCGACGGCGGCACCCTGGTCTTCGTCGAGGTCAAGCGGGCCGCCACCCGCGAGGCTGCTGCCCAGCGCATCCGCCGGCCGCAGATGGACCGGATCGGCCGGGCGGCGCTGATCTATTGCGAAACCCTGCCGGGCGGATCGCTGACCGAGATGCGCTTCGACGCGGCGCTGGTGGATGAGGCGGGCGGCATCGACATCCTGCGCGGCTCCTTCGACTGGTGAGGTGGCTTGCATCGGACCGGCCTGCGGGCCAAAACCGGCGCCTGAACCAGGCGGAGCGAAGATCATGGCCCTGAAGGTCGCCTTGCAGATGGACCCGGTCGAGCATGTCTCGGTCAAGGGCGATTCCACATTCCGGCTGGGGATCGAGGCGCAGGCCCGCGGGCACAGCCTGTTCCAGTACACCCCCGACCGCCTGTTCTATGACGAGGGGCGGATCAAGGGGTTCGGCCGCGACATCGAGCTGCGCACCGACATCGGCAACCATGTCAGCTTCGGCGACTGGCGCGAGGTCGATCTGGCCGGCTTCGACGTGGTCTGGCTGCGCCAGGACCCGCCTTTCGACATGGCCTATGTGACGACGACGCATCTGCTGGAACGCATCCATCCGCGGACGCTGGTGGTCAACGATCCCTTCTGGGTGCGCAACCTGCCCGAAAAGCTGACGGTGCTGGATTTCCCCGACCTGACGCCGCCCACGATGATCGCCCGCGACCCCGACGCGATCCGCGCCTTTCGCGCGCGCCACGGCGACATCATCGTTAAGCCGCTCTATGGCAATGGCGGCACGGGCGTCTATCTGATCCGGCCCGACGATCCGAACCTGTCCTCGCTGCTGGAAACCTTTGCCACGATCAGCCGCGAGCCCTTGATCGCGCAGAAATACCTGCCCGCCGTGGTCAAGGGCGACAAGCGCATCATCCTGGTGGACGGCGAGCCGGCGGGCGCGATCAACCGCGTGCCTGCGGCGGGCGAGGCGCGGTCGAACATGCATGTCGGCGGCCGCCCCGAAAAGATCGGCCTGACCGAGCGCGAACGGGAAATCTGCGCCGCCATCGGCCCGATGCTGCGCGAAAAGGGCCAGATCTTCGTCGGCATCGACGTGATCGACGGCTGGCTGACGGAAATCAACGTCACCTCGCCCACCGGCATCCAGGAACTGGAACGCTTCGACGGGATCAATGCCGCCGCGCTGATCTGGGACGCGATCGAGCGCCGCCGCGCGGAGCAGGCCGGGACAGCCTGATTTTACCGGTCGCGGCAGAGGGGAAGGCGGGCGCAGGGCACCGCTGCGCCGGATGTATCTCGGTGCCGGATCGCTGTGGCCGGGCGCCGCAGTCTCTTGCCATTCCGACTGAGAATACAAACGCAACCCGCCGGACAGGAGAGAGATTCCGCCGCTCCTTGCCGCAGGGCCGGGCCAGCCGGCTTCACCTGATCGGCAGGGCGGGATCTCGCGTCCGTTAACGCTTCCTCAACCACTCGCCGCTATGCCCGGAGCGGAACGGGACAAGGGATTCGGCATGGTCGCCATCGCCTATTCGGTGGCCTTCGACGGGATCGAGGCGCGGCTGGTCGAGGTGCAGGCCTCGGTCGCGCCGGGACTGCCCGCCTTTACCATCGTGGGCCTGCCCGACAAGGCGGTCAGCGAGGCGCGTGAACGCGTCCGCGCGGCCTTCGGGGCCATGTCGGTCGCGATGCCCTCGCGCCGCGTCACCGTCAACCTGTCGCCGGCCGACCTGCCCAAGGAAGGCTCGCATTTCGACCTGCCCATCGCGCTGGCGATCCTCGCGGCGCTGGAGGTCGTGCCGGCGGACGAACTTGAATCCATCGTGTCGCTGGGGGAACTGGCGCTGGACGGGCGGCTGGTGCCGGTCGTGGGCGCGCTGCCCGCCGCGATGGCGGCGGCCGAGGAGCAGCGCACCCTGATCTGCCCGCGCGACTGCGGGTCCGAGGCCGCCTGGGTCGGCGCGGTGCCGGTGGTGGCGCCCCCCAGCCTGCGCGCCGTGGTCGATCACCTGACCGGCCGCCCGCCTGTTGCGCCTGCGCGGCCGGGGCAGGTGAACCGGCCCGCCCGCGTCGTGGACATGGCCGACGTCCGGGGACAGGAACGGGCCAAGCGCGCGCTGGAAATCGCGGCGGCGGGGCGTCATCACCTGCTGATGGTCGGACCCCCCGGATCGGGCAAGTCGAGGCTGGCCGCGCGATTGCCGGGGCTGATGCCGGAACTGACGCCGACCGAGGCGCTGGAAACCTCGATGATCCACAGCCTTGCCGGGATGCTGACCGACGGCGGCATCTCGCGCGAGGCGCCGTTCCGCGACCCCCACCACACTGCATCCATGGCGGCGATCGTGGGGGGCGGGCGCGGGGCCAGGCCGGGGGAAATCAGCCTGGCCCACAACGGGGTGCTGTTCCTGGACGAGTTGCCCGAGTTTTCGCGCCCCGTGCTGGAAACCCTGCGCCAGCCCATCGAGACGGGCGAGGTCGTGGTGGCCCGCGCCAATGCCCATGTCCGTTATCCCTGCCGGTTCCTTTTGATCGCGGCGGCCAATCCCTGCCGCTGCGGGTATCTGGCCGATGCCGCGCGCGCCTGTTCGCGGGCGCCGCAATGCGGGGCGGATTACATGGGGCGGCTGTCGGGGCCGCTGATGGACCGCTTCGACCTGCGGATCGAGGTGCCGGCGGTGTCGCTTGCCGATCTGGACCTGCCGGGCGCGGGCGAATCCAGCGCCGTGCT
>CALLYR010000436.1 GCA_937859005.1 uncultured Paracoccus sp.
CCGATGTCCTTGGGAGCGGCATCGCCGCCACCCCCGCCCATCGCCAGTTCGCGGCGCAGTTGCGCGACCTCGTTGGCCAGCGCCTTGCGTTCGTCGGACAGCGCCTTGACGCGCCCCACCACATCGCCCGCCTGCGCCTTGAGCAGCCCCGCGATTTCCGACAGTTGCGCCTCTGCCCCGCGCAGATGCGCCAAGGCCGCCTGCCCGGTCAGCGCCTCGATCCGCCGCACGCCCGCGGCCGAGGCGCTGTCGCCCAGCAGCACGAACGCCCCGATTTCGCCGGTGCGGTTGACATGCGTGCCGCCGCAAAGCTCGATCGAATAGATGTCGTTGTTCGCGCCCTTGGCCGAACCCTCGCGCCGGCCCATCGACACGACCCGCACCTCGTCGCCGTATTTTTCCCCGAACAGCGCCTGCGCGCCCATGGCGCGGGCATCGTCGGGGGCCATGACGCGGGTTTCCACCGGTGTGTTCTGGCGGATGATCGCATTCACCTCGGATTCCACCCGCGCCAGTTCGTCCGCCGTCAGCGCACGGCCGTGGCTGAAATCGAACCGCAGCCGGTCGTCGGCGTTCAGGCTGCCTTTCTGCGCGACATGCTCGCCCAGCGCGGCCCGCAGCGCCTCGTTCAGCAGATGGGTGGCCGAATGATTGTCGCGGATCGCGCCGCGCCGGTCGCTGTCCACCGACAGGACCGCACCCTGCCCGCGGTCCAGTTGGCCTAGCGTGACTTCGGCCACATGGATGAACAGATTGCCGGATTTTTTGGTATCCGTGACCCGCGCCGCACCCGTTTCCGTCTTGATCAGGCCGGTGTCGCCGACCTGCCCGCCGCTTTCGGCATAAAAGGGGGACTGGTTCACGACGATCTGGACCTGCTGGCCTTCGGCCGCCGTCTCGACCTCGGCCCCGTCGATCACCAGCGCCAGAATCGCGCCTTCGGCCGTTTCGGTGTCATAGCCCAGGAACTCGGTCGCGCCATGGCGTTCGGCCAGGTCGAACCAGATCGCGGCGTCCTTCGTCTCGCCCGAACCGGCCCAGGCGGCGCGGGCCTTGGCCTTCTGCTCGGCCATGGCGGCATCGAAGCCCGCGACCTCGACCGCGCGCCCCTGCTCGCGCAGCGCGTCCTGCGTCAGGTCGAGCGGGAAGCCATAGGTGTCGTAAAGCCTGAACGCCGTCTCGCCCGGCAGGTCGGCACCTTGGGGCAGGCGGGCCAGTTCATCCGACAGCAGCCGCAGCCCGCGGTCGAGCGTCTGCTTGAATCGCGTCTCCTCGCCCCGCAAAGTCTCCTCGATCATCGCCTGTCCGCGGGTCAGTTCGGGATAGGCCGCGCCCATCTGGCTTACCAGCGCGGGCACCAGCCGGTGCATGACCGGGTCCTGCGCGCCCAGCATGTGCGCATGACGCATGGCGCGGCGCATGATGCGGCGCAGGACATAGCCGCGCACCTCATTGCTCGGCATCACCCCGTCCGCGATCAGGAAGCTGGTGGACCGCAGATGGTCCGCGATCACGCGGTGATGGATCTTGCCCGGCCCGTCGGGATCGCTGCCGGTCGCATGGGCCGACGCCTCGATCAGCGCCCGCATCAGGTCGGTGTCGTAATTGTCGTGCTTGCCCTGCAAGAGGGCGCCGATCCGTTCCAGCCCCATGCCGGTGTCGATCGAGGGATTCGGCAGCGGCTTCATGCTGCCGTCCTCGAACTGCTCGAACTGCATGAAGACGAGGTTCCAGATCTCGATGAAGCGGTCGCCGTCCTCGTCCGGGCTGCCGGGCGGGCCGCCGGGGATCGAGGGGCCGTGGTCGAAGAAGATTTCCGTGCAGGGACCGCAGGGACCGGTCGGGCCCATGCGCCAGAAATTGTCGTCGGTCGGAATGCGGATGATGCGGTCGTCCGACAGGCCCGCGACCTTCTTCCAGATATTCGCGGCCTCGTCGTCGGTATGATAGACGGTGACCAGCAGCCTGTCCCCGGGGATGCCGAAGTCCCTGGTCAGCAGTTCCCACGCGTAAGGGATCGCCTGTTCCTTGAAATAGTCCTGAAAGCTGAAATTCCCCAGCATTTCAAAGAAGGTATGATGCCGCGCGGTATAGCCGACATTGTCGAGGTCGTTGTGCTTGCCGCCCGCGCGCACGCATTTCTGCGCCGTGGTCGCGCGGGTATAGTCGCGCGTCTCAAGCCCGGTGAACAGGTTCTTGAACTGCACCATGCCCGAGTTGGTGAACATCAGCGTGGGGTCGTTGCGCGGCACCAGCGGGCTCGAGTCGACGACCCGATGGCCGTTGCGGTCGAAATAGTTCAGAAAGGTCGAGCGGATGTCGTTGAGGCTGGGCATGATCGGTCCTTCGGCGCAGGCCGAATATCCTTACCGCCTTGCCCCCATCCTGTCCATTGCCCCCCGCCTACCAGTAGTCGCGCGCCATCCGGCCGACCCATTCCGGCTGGCGGATGGGGGTGCGGGGCTGGAGCTCCTGCCAGACCGGCTTGATGTCCAGAACCGGGCTGCCGTCGGCGGCGTCCAGCGCGCGCACGATCAGGTTGCGCCCCTCGACCGCCACGATCTCGCAGATGGTGACGCCGATCCGGTTGGGCCGCTGCGGCGCACGCTGGGCAAAGATGCCCACGCGCGGCCAG
>CALLYR010000437.1 GCA_937859005.1 uncultured Paracoccus sp.
ACACCATCGGCCAAGACGAGGCCAGCTCGGTCGTCTTCGGCATGCCCAACGTGGCGCACCGCCTGGGGGCGGTCGCCGAGCAACTTCCCCTGGAGCGGATCGCGGAAGGCCTGATCCGTTCGCTTCGAAGCAGCACCAGCAACCGGACCGGATACCATGACCTCCGCTAAACACCTCGATGTCCTCGTGGCCGACGACACCTCGGTCAGCCGCGCGCTTCTGACCAGCAGCCTCGAAGAACTGGGGCTCACCCGCCTGCGCACGGAAAACGACGGCAAGGCCGCGCTCCACCAGCTCATGCTGAAGCCGGCGCATCTGGTCATCTCGGACTACAACATGCCCGGCATGAACGGGCTTGAACTGCTGCGGGCGCTGCGGGATTTCCGCGCGACCCGCGAGGTCGGCTTCATCCTGGTCACCGGCCGCAGCGACCGCGCGCTGATCGACGAGGGGCGCAAATGGGGTCTGAACAACTATCTTCCCAAGCCGTTCACGACCGCCGGGCTGCGGGCCTGCATTGAGGCGGTGGTCGGGAAACTGGCATGATGCAGGGCCGCCGCATCTGCGCGCTCGTGCAGGGCGATGTCCGCGTCAGCGACGAGCCGGATGTCGTCATGACCACCACGCTCGGCTCGTGCGTGGCGGCGTGCCTGTTCGATGTCCGGCGCGGCCTGGGCGGCATGAACCACTTTCTGCTGCCCGACCGGCCAGGATCGGCGGACGGGCCCGGCGCCGCCGCGCAGCGCTATGGGGTCCATCTGATGGAACTGCTCATCAACGGCCTTCTGACCCGCGGCGCCAGCCGGGCCCATCTTCAGGCCAAGGTGTTCGGGGGCGCCTGCATCACCGACGGCCTGACCGACGCGGGCGGCCGGAACGCGGCCTTCGTGGAACATTTCCTTCGCCACGAGGAGATTCCGCTGGTCGCCCGTTCTCTGGGCGGCAGGCGGGGGCGCCGGGTCCAGTTCTGTCCCGCCTCGGGACGGGCGCGGCAGATACTGTGCGATCCGGTGGAGGCCGCGCCCCCGCGCGCCCCTGCCGGCGCGGTGCAATGGGGCGAACTGGAGATGTTCCAGTGACGGCGGCCCCCCGGACAGAGGAGACGGGCATGGACACGGGCGGCGTTCCGGGCGGCGTTCCTGCCGGCATGATGCTGGACGCGATCGGGCGTGAACTGGACAGGCTGGGCTGCGATGTCGACCGGCTTCAGGACATGCTGTCACCGGCCTTCGCCCCGGCCCTTGCGGCCCATCCCGAGGCGATGATCGGCCTGCAGGATCTGGACCGGCTGGCGCAGACGCTGCGCGCCCTGTCGGGCCTGGTGCGCGGGCTTGGCCTCAGGGCGCCCGAAGGCCCGGTCCCCGGCCTGCCGTCCCTGATGGCGGCCATTCCCCTGGCCGATCTGGCCTTCCGGCTTGGACAGCCCGGAAGATGACCGCGATCCTGCCCTGAGCGCCGGGCGCGGCCGCCGCTTTCCCCGTCCGCCGATCCCGGCCCTGTCAGGCTGCCGATGCCGTCCCCGGCAAAAGGGCGGCAGGCCCGCGGCCGCCTCGGAAAGTCACCGGACGCGCCGCTCTGCCCCGGCTCTGCCAGCCTTGCGCGCA
>CALLYR010000438.1 GCA_937859005.1 uncultured Paracoccus sp.
TCCTCCGCTACCATTCATACCCCCCATGCCTTGCGCCACCAGCGGCGCCAAGGTTCCGGTGATCTCGCAGTCCACACCGCCGTCGGCCCGATCGACCACCACCACCTTCCGGATCAGCGAGCGGATCGCGTCATAGGCCTCGCGGTCCTCGCGCGGATCGATGTCGGGCAGGTGCTTCGCCACGATGGCCAGCATTTCCGAGAGGCCTGATAGCGCAGCGGGATGCAGCGTCACCACGTTGCCCGCCGGGGCTTCATCCAGAGCGGCCTGCGCCTCGGCCAGGGCGGCCCGTGCCGGGCCGATCTGCGCGTCGAAGAAGGCGGTATCGATCCGCCCCTCGATCAGGTTCATCTGCAGCCGGTCCACCTTTGCCCGCGCCTCTGCAACCGCCTTCTGGGCCTTCGCCCGCCGGCGCGAGCCGTCCCGCTCCTCGGTCTGGATCGATTCGAGCCAGGCTCGCGCCGCGTCCGGCTGCGACAGCCGCTCAACCAGCGCATCGACCACCGCCCGCTCGATCAGGTCCAGCCGATAGCGCCGCTGGTTGCCGCAGCTGCCGCTTTCCTTCGCCGTCGAGCACCGGATGCGCACCACGCCTGCACGCTTGTCATGCATGGTCATGCCGCCGCCGCACTGGGCGCAGCGCAGGAGCCCCGACAACAGCCGCCGGGCCCTCGGGTCGCTGTGGGGCGTGCCGCCCGCGCTGCGGCCTTCCTTGCGCGCCTGCACGGCCACCCAGAGCCCTGGATCAATGATGCGCAGATGCGGCGCATTCGCGCGCTTCCAGTCCTCGGGCGGGTTCGGGCGGCTGATCCGCTTGCCTGTGTCGGGGTCACGCACCATTCGCAGCCGGTTCCAGATGATCTCACCCGCATAGATCGGGTTGTGGAGGATGCCATTGCCCCGCGTCCGGCTGCCGTTGATCGTGCTGGCGTTCCATGTCCCACCCTTGCGCGGTGGCGGCACGCTGTCGTCGTTCAGGCTGCGCGCAATGTCGCGGGGCAACCGGCCGGCGGCGTATTCGGTGAAGATGCGGCGTACCACGGCGGCCTCGGCCGCGTCGATCTGCAGGACGCCGGGCTGGCCGGGGGTGGGGCGATAGCCATAGGCCTTGCCACCCGCCGTGCGCCCGTCCGCGATCACCCCGCCCATGCCGCGGCGGATCTTATGCTTGAGGTCGGTCAGGAAGAGCGTCGAGACCAGCCCGCGGATGCCCACCTGGATCGCGTCCGCGCGGCCGTCATGGACGGCGACGATGTCGATTCCGAGGAAGGAGAGACGCTTGTGCAGGCCAGCAAGGTCTTCCTGGTCCCGTGAGAGCCGGTCTAGGGCTTCGACGACGACGACGCTGAACCGGCCGGCGCGGGCATCGTCCAGTAGGCGCGATAGGCCGTCCCTGCCGTGCAGGGTCGATCCGCTGCGGGCTCGGTCGTGGTATTGGCCGGCGACCTCGTATCCTTGAGACCGCGCGAACGTGGCGCAGAGGTCGAGCTGGTCATCAACGGATCGGTCGTTCTGCAGGTCGGTCGAGAACCGCGCATAGAGCGCGGCATGCTGGCGGCTGGACATGGGGCGGCATCCTGGCGGTGATGCGATTTCTCTTCCCCGCTGGCGGCGTGCTTGGCCGCGAACGCCGCGAGCGCGCGCCAGAACGGTGCGGGCAGTATCGGCGAGGCGGCGGGGTTGTCCATAGCGCGGGTATGGTCCTTTGAGGCAGGCCCGGCCGCGCTGGGCGGCCGGGTCCGTGGATCAGGCTGCGGCGTCCTCGTCCTTCCAGCCGCGCTCCCAGGCGGCCTGCAACTGCGGCACAGCCTTGAGTGCGGCAGGGCAGCTTTCGGCCGTCCGGCCCTGCTGCGCGGCAGTGCGGCCGCGCTGATAGGCGGCTTCGACCTCTTCCGCGTCGGGCTCGGCCGAGGCCTCTGCATCGGGCGGGCCAGCACTCTCCTGGGGGGCATTAGCAAAGGGCTCATCGCTGTCCTGCGCCTGCGCATCCTGATCGGCGCGCTGGGCGATGCCCTGCAGCTCCTCGATGATCGGCTTGACCATCGCGCGGACCGCTTTGCCGTCACCGGCCCACCATTCCCGAAAGGCAGCCGATCCCTGCCGCGCAATATCGCGCGCCTTGTCCATCGCCTGCTTCTCGCGCTGGCCCGCGTCCTGGTTCTTCGCCCATTCGGCCATGATGCGGCCGGTGTCCTCGGACATGGGGCGCGAGGGGTCGAACAGGCTGCGGAACTGGTCGGCGCATTTGATCTGGTGGACCGGGCAGCCGGGGGCGGCCGGATCCAGCATCATCATGGCCGTCATCTCGTACATGAGGTCCCCGTCGCCCGCGACATCCCAAGGAACATCGGCACGGCGCGTCTTGGTTGGCCTGGCATTCTGCTTGGTCTTGAAGTCCTGCATCACTGGCTTGGCCCGCGTGCAGATGATGATGTTGGTGTTGGCCCGCACGATCCGGTCGATCAGGCGCCGATAGCGCGGCTTGACCTCGGCCCAGGCGAGCTGCGAGCGCGCGTCCTTCTTGCTGTCGTCACCGCGGGTCAGCCGGTCCAGCGCCTGCGCGTGCAGGTCCAGGACGCCGCCAACGCCCTCCCATGCCGCTGAAAACGAGTCCAGGATCACGACCGGAAGACCCGCCGCCTCGGCGGCATCAAGAGCGGCCATCCATCTCTCCGGCGCGAAGCCGATAACCTTCCCGCTGTCATCGAGGGCCGTGAAGTCGAAGTGGCACATCTCAGGGAAGGCGGCGCGGTAGTGCAGGGCGCGCCTGTTCTCCGTGTCCACATAGCCGATGGGCGCCCCCTTGCCGGCGGTGGCCTCGGCCATGCCGCGGGCCACGCGCAGGGCGGTATAGGTCTTGCCAGTGCCGCTGGCGCCGGACAGGCCGAGAGTGACGGTCAGCGGATCGGTGATCTGGCTCACCGGGATGAAGCGGATCATGCCCATGGATTTCCCTCATGATGGTCGGGCGCCTGGAAGCGATAGGCGAGTTCGAGGATGTCGCGGCCGGTGTCGACCTTGACGGCGGCTTCGGTGATCTCGCGCTCGAGCCAGCGCGCCTGATACCATTCGGGTAGGGGCATCTGGACAATCTGCGCGGGATAGCCGGGCCAGTTGCCGCTGCGCAGGCAGTGGGCCCACATCTCGCGCGCGCGGGCCGTGCGCTTGCGCCCCATCGTCATGGCGTCGCCGTCCAGGCGGACGATGCAGACCTCGTGCGGCGGCTCCTTCTCCACGAACAGGAAGTTGAAGTTCCTGTCTTCGCCGGTCGCTGCTTTCCATGTTTCCGTGTAGTGCGCGGCCTGGAAATCGAGCCCATAGCTCATAACCGTGCGCATGACCGCCTCTGGGCTGGCGTCGATTGTGGTTTTCAGATCCCACAAGGGTTGCCGCGGGTCTTCGGCCGCATGGTCGATTCGAGCCCGGCACATCACCCCGTCGATCTCGGCAATCGCCGTCAGTTCAGACCGCGCGGGCGGGAAGGCCATGTCCATGAAGGACAGCCGCGCCATGATTTCCGCCGCCATGTCGTGAACCGCATCAACCTCGGCGGCCTTAAGCGGCGTCAGGCCGCGCGCGCGCATTTCCTGCGCCCATTCGCGGGCCGCGTCAGTGCTGGCCGCCCCGTTCTTCGCGAGGAGGTTCTCGGGATAGGCGACATAATCCCCGCCTTTGCCCAGAACGCAGCGATGCGCTGCCCGCCCTACGTCGAACACCTTTTTTTCGACCGGCGTGAAGTCCGGGTTCAGGCGCGGCGAGGCGTGCCAGGCATGACGCGGGCTCCGGTTCAGGAGCAGCCGACCCAGTCCGCTCGACAGGCCGGGCCGTTCGCAGATCAGATCGGAGTGATAGGCAGCCTCGTCCACATCTGCGTGGACGCCCGGCGCGAGGGAATCAAACATGGTGAACCTCTGGGAAGTTGAGCCGGGCGAACTCGCCTTTGATCGAGAGAGCGACCTTGTCTCTGGCGCGGGCGGCCTCCTCCTCGGAGGCAAAGCTCCCGACCCATGTGCGGCCACCATTCGCCCCGACCGAGGCCCCCCACCGGCCCGTTGAAGGGATCAATTCGACCCCGATGAAGCGAGATGATGGCTCCCGGCGGGGCCGCTTCCCTGCATTCGCCTTGTTCTGATCGGCCGTCACCGCGCGCAGGTTGCAGAGCAGGTGTCCGCACGGGCCGCGATAGGTCAGCGCCTTCTTGCCGGCGTGCCTCTTGTTCCAGACCGTGCTTACTGCTTGCGGGCTCGTGTTGCCGGCCGCAAACCATTCAGGGCCGCGTTCTCGCCAGAAGAGATCGCCTTTCTCCGGGTCATACCGGAGAAGCTGGCGCAGCGTTGCGGGTGTGATGTCGTGCGGCTGCGCGTTCATTCGCCTGTCCCCCGGTTCAGCGGATCGCGCAGGTATTTCGCGCCGCCCTCGGCTTCGTCCGCCCAGGCGCGGGCGTTCTCGGTCATGCTGTTTGCCAGATCGTCCAACACGTCAGGGTTGCCGTGCGAGGCCATGTCATGGGCCAGCATGTCGCGCAGGATGGGCCGGTGGATCGGCGCGCACAGTTCAATCGCTGCGCGCAGGGCGATCCGGGTCGCGCGGTCCCGGTCGGCGCGCGGCTCGATCTGCGACGCCTCGGTGCGGACGCAGGCAACAGCACGGGCCGCGGCGATTTCCTCGGGATAGAGCTGGCGCGGGACGGTCACAACCGCACCTCCCGCGCGGCCGCGGTGGCGCGCTCGATCAGTTCCGTGATGCTGGGTTCTCCGAAGCCCGCTTCGACGAGCGCGGCGCGCACCGCCGCACGATCGGTCAGGTCGATCCGATGGGCGCGCAGATGGCCGGCCATGTGGCCGACGATGATGGTTTGGACCGACGCGCGGATATGTTCCGGGGCGTCCTTCGTGATCCGTTCGGTGTGGGTGAGGTCGGGCGCAGGGCTGCGCATGGGATGTCCTTATCCTGCAGGATAGAAGTTGGATTATTACCAACTTAATAATCTGAGGCAAGGATTATTTCCAACAAGCCGCGTGATCGGAGCAGCCCGAAACCTTTCCTGCGCATGCGCTCGCGCGCGAGATGTATAACTACGCGCGCGCGGAAGTAAGATATATCTTCTCTATAGGGGATCGGAACGTTAGAGCGACGTTGCAGGGTCTGGCTTCACCGTGTGTCGGTAGGGCGGGCCCCAAGCCCGCCCGACACCTGACAGCGACTGCGAAGACCCTCGAAGGACCGCCAGTCCTTCAGAGAACCATTTTCGCAAAAAAAAGACGCGCGGTCTGAAAGACGAGGCGCATCGTTTTTCGACGGCGGTGGCAGGGTGGCGCTTGAGGCGCCACCCCCTAGAACGACCTCATCTGCATAGTGACCACCCCGATTATTTCTGTGGTTCCTGCTTCCGCACACGAGGTCAGCGGGTCGTGTGCGCTTTCGATTTTTCGCATGGTGATCTCCCGTTCTTCGGCGCCTTCGCGGCGGTTCATGATCACCACCAGATCGCCCAGGCGCGGCTTCAACTCCGACGAGACGAGCAGGATCGATCCGTCAACGATTCCTTCGGTTTTCCAGGTGTCGCCGCGCACGAGGAAAGCCTGCTGCTGCTCGCTCTGATAGCGACGGTCGGACTGGACGGTGAGGTTCAGCTTCTCGGATTTTCGCAAGACGCCGTCTTCCACGATCCCTGTCACGGGGATGTCGCCCTGCATCCATGTGGCGGGGTGGCCGTTCGCGTTGGTCTGCGGATGGCTGCTGATGCCCATCAGGTATTCTGGGGAGCATTCAAGGGCCTGGGCCAGAGCCGGGATGCTTGACTGTCGCAGGGTGGCCTTTTTCCCGATCAGCAGTTCATAGACATAGGACCGCTTGAAGCCGGCCTTTTCTGCGGCCTCGAAGGCGTTCATGTGCAGGGCCTCGAGCCTCTCCTCGATCCGCGCCTTCATCGGGTTTTCCATCCGTTTTTCCCTTGTTTCCGGGCATTTTGTTGCCTCGCTCGGCCACAAGATACGCTGTCAAGGGTAAATCTCCAACTTGTCGGTTGAGGCATGTTGAAAAAAATGCTTGCAAGTTGGATTTAATCCAACTAGCGAGTTGGATATGAACCACAGCGACCAACCCTTTGCCCCCGGCATGCAGGAGATCGCCCGCGCCCATCTTGAGGCGCTGTTGGCGTCCTATAGCACCGCGACGGGCCTGAAAGAAGGCACCATCGGCAAGCTCGTCCAGGGCGACCCGAAATGGGCGCCGGGATTTCGGGGCCGGAACATCGGCATCGGCACATATGACCAGTCCGTGCGCCGGTTCTCGGCCGTCTGGCCCGAGGGCGTCGAATGGCCGGATGCCGTCCCGCGCCAAGCCCCCGAGATGCTGTCGCCCGAAGCTCTGACGAAGCTGAACGCGCGCCTCGGGGCGCGCGCCCCTGTCCATCATTCCGAGGATCGTCCCCATGGCTGACCCCATCAGCGCGGCCGCGCGTGAGTTCGACAAGGCCCGGTTCCGCGGCGCCATTGCCGAGATCAATCGCGAGAAGGAAAAGGCGGCCGAGCATGTCGGCGCGGCCGGTGCTGCGACCAAGAGCGCCGTCGATGCCATGAACCTGAACAAGCACGCGCTGGGGTTCGTGGCCAAGCTGTCGCGCAAGGAGCCCGACGAGCAGGCATCCGCCAGCGAGGCTGCGGTCCTCTACATGCACGCGATGGGCTTCTTCGATCAGGCCGCCCTGGACGGCGGCGCGATCGAACTGATGCGCAAGATCGTGGCCGATGCCGACGCGGGCGTCGCCGGGGCCAAGTCCCCGGTTGTCACTGCGCTCACCCAGCAGTCAGCCACGGCGCCTGCGCACTGACGGGCTTGCCGTGCCGACCCCCTCGTTTCCCCCCTGGCGGATGGTCGAGACGAGGGCGCGGGCGGCGCGGCAAAGGGGCGCTGCGAGCTGCTGCTGCGGCGTCCTTGGGAGGGGCGGGCGGTCACGCGCCCGCCCCTTTTCAATGAGGGGATTGGCCATGACGATTGATCCTGCAGAGATTTCAAGCCTTCGCGCCCTTTGGGCCAATGTCATTCAGCAAGTCGTCCTGGAAACCTGGGAAGACCTGCGCACCTTCCGGGCGGCCCATCACGCGCCCCGCCGTGCCAGCATCCTCGCGTCCTTCGAGCATTACCTGAACTCGCGCGACTTCCAGCATGTCTGCGCGCTGGCCGGGATCGAGCATGGCGCCGGACTGGTCGCTGGGATGATGCGGCTGGCGACCGCCGAGAAACGTCCCGCCTTCTTCGAGAACGGCCGGGCGCTGATGGGTGAGGCGGTCGAATGAACCTCGATCCGCGCCCCGTCCTGTTCCTCGATATCGCCAGCACCACCGGCTGGGCTGTCGGCCGGCTGGATGCTGACCTGCCCACCGAAAGCGGATCGCTGCGGCTGGGTCCCACAGGCTGCGCGTCGTCGGTCCGTTTCGGCGCGCTTCTGGCCTGGCTGGTCCTGCGGCTGTCCGAGACCCGGCACCGGCTGGTCGTGTTCGAGGCCCCTGTCGGCCCCGGCATGCAGGGCGTGACGAACCACAAGACGCAATACCTGCTGACGGGCCTGTGCGCCGTGACCGAGGCCGCCTGTGACCAAACGCAGACGCGGGTGGCGCAGGTGAGCGCACAGGCGGTCCGCAAGGGCCTGCTGGGCCGCAAGCCGCCCAAGGGCGAGGGCAAGGCCATTGTGCTGATGCATGTCCGCGCCCTCGGCCTGACGCCGCGCGACGACAACGAGGCCGATGCCATCGCCGGGCTGCTTTTCACCACGGCCGAGCTGCGCCGCCAGGCCGCCGGCCCACCGCAACAGACGCTGCTTTGAGCCCCCGCGCCGCGGGGGACGTGACCCCCTGCGGCGCGACGATCAACAGGATCATCCGCCATGACCGCCGCCGACCGCCGCGACCTATTTGCCCAGCACGCCGCCGCCGTAGCCCGTGAGCTGTTCGGCGAGGAGAACAAGGCCCTGTCCACGCCGAACAAGGAACTGCGGTTCGGCAAGCAGGGCTCGATCAGCGTCGATGTTCAGACCGGACAGATCTTCGACCACGAGCAGGGCGAAGGCGGCGGCGTGTTGTGGATCATCGCTCGCGAGACCGGTCGCCCTGTCGAGGGCGGCAGCGCGGTCGAGTGGATGCGCGAGCGAGGCTTCTACCTGCCCGACGACGGCCCGCCCGCGCCCGCCTCTGCTGCGCGCCCTGCGGCCCGCCTGGACCCGGCAGGCAACTGGCTGCCGCCCGCGGTGCCCGACAATGGCCGCCTGACGAAGACCTATGACTATGTCGGGCCGGACGGGACGCTGATCTATCAGGCCTGCCGCTATGACTGGGCCGATCCCGCGAACCCCAAGGGGCACAGCAAGACCTTCCTGCAGCGTCTGCCTGACATCACGAAGGCCGGCGGCTGGGCCTACAAGGTCAAGGGCCGGATCACCCCTGTCCCCTATCGTCTGCCCGAGCTGCTGAAGGACATTGGTGCCGGCCGGCCGATCTTCGTCGTTGAGGGCGAAAAGAAGGTCGATCTGCTGCGCGAGATAGGCGTGCCGGCGACCTGCAACCACGGCGGCGCGGGGAAATGGGACGAGGCCCTGATCCCGCTCTTTCGTGGCGCGGACCTGATCATCCTGCCCGACAACGACGACGCGGGGCGCAAGCATGCCGATTTGGTCGGCCGCAGGCTGCAGGATGTGGCGAAGCGGATCCGCACCCTCGACCTGCCCGGCCTGCCCCCCAAGGGTGGCGTCGATGACTGGCTGCCCGCCGGCGGCGATGCCGATCAGCTTTACGATCTGGTTGCCACGCGGGCGCGGCCGTTCGAGGCCGCGCCGTTCCATTCCCGGTTCGGCGCCGTGCAGTGGGACCATCTGGACGAGCCGGGCCAGCGGCATGAATGGCTGGTCAAGAACGTCCTCACGCGGTCGGAGACCTCGTTCCTGCTGGGCGAGAGCCAGTCGGGCAAGTCCTTCATGTGCATCGACCTGGCCATGGCGATCTGCCGCGGCGAGGACTGGTTCGGGCGCAAGGTCGTGCGCGGCGGGGTGATCTATCAGGCGGGTGAAAGCGCCACCGGCGTGCGGCGCAAGCGCCTGCCGGCCTATCGCAAGTTCCACGACTGCGCCGACGAGCCGCTGTCCTTCGTCCTGCTGCAGAACCCGGTCGATTTCTTCAACAGCGACGACGATGTCGAGGCCTTCATCGAGGAATGCCTGCACTGGAAGCGGACCTTCCGCGATCCGCTCGAACTGATCGTGATCGACACCTTCAACCGCGCGACCCCCGGCGCGAACGAGAACGACGGCAAGGACATGGGAATGGTGCTGGCGCGCTGCGAGCGGGTCAGGAAGGCCACGGGCGCGCATGTCATGCTGGTCCACCACCTGAACGCGGGCGGGACCAAGGCACGCGGCCATACCAGCCTGTTCGGCAACGTCGAGAACGTCATCACCGTCCGCAAGGTGCCGGACATGAAGGACGGCAACGCGCGACAGATCCGCGAATGGATCATCAGCAAGCAGAAGGACGGTGAGGACGGGGTCAGCGAGCGGTTCGTGCTGCGCGGCGTGGCGATCGGCATGGACGAGGACGGCGACCCGATCACGTCCTGCGTCGTGGCCGACCCCGCGGGCGCCGACAACCCGGCCGAGCAGTTTCCCGAAGGCAAGGTGGTCAACGGCTTCAACGCGGTTGTCCTGCGCGCGATCTACAGCGCGATGGCGAGCCGGGGCATTCTGGCCCCGGCCGAACTGGGGCTATCCCGCGGGGCGCTGGCGGTGCAGCGGGCCGACCTATGGGACGTGATCCGGTCCGTGCTGGAGGACGATCCGAACGACATCAAAGATGGCGAGACACCGCAGGCCGCCGCAGAACGGCGCGCAGCCGCCCGGCGCCAGAAGGTCAAGCGCGCCCGCGATTACCTCTACCAGCACAAGATCATCGACACGCGCGACGAATGGACCTGGCTGACGGGCCGTCGCGTGCGCGGGTTCGAGGATGCGCCCGGCTTGGGCGACGCCGCGGTCGAGCATCGGCGCGGCCGCAAGAAGCAGGACGACGATTCGAACTTCGTTTCCTTCCCCGCAAAAGACCTTCCCTTCGACATGGGCGATTTCCAATGAGCGACGATTTCTGGACGCCGCGCCGCGTGGCGCAGGAACTGATCGAGGCCGTGACCTGGGCGCGCCATTTCGGCGCGCCGGCCGGGCCATCGGGCATGCGCAGCTCGCTGCCCGCTTTCCTGCCCACCCTTGATGATCATCTTGAGGAGGGATGGGGCGTGCCCGAGGTGGCGGGCGAGGACGGGCCGGATGATCGGCCGCTGCGCATCCCCGTCAGTTCCGAGCGCGCTCAGCAGCTGGATGAGGCATTGAACTGGGTTGGCGTCTATGTGGCGCGCAGCAATCCCGGCACAGCCCGCATGTTGTCGCTCTGGCTGAAATACCGGACGCAGGGCAGGGGAAAAGGCTTTGACCCTGCAATCCGGCGCCTGGGCTTGAGCCGGGGTCATGCCTATCGCCTGCGCGACCGTGGCCTTGGGCTGATCGCGATGGGCCTGACGGCCGATGGGGTGCGGCGATGAACGCGCCCATCCTGCCGGGCCGTCAGCCGTCGGGCAAGCTGTCGATCCGCCAGCAGGCCGATCTGCTGCGCTACATCGTGGCGTGCTGGGCACCCAGCAAGGACCCGGTCTTCGGCACATCGCCCGTGTGGCTGGCCGAGGAGCAGATCGAGGATCTACGAGCCATCGCGCAGACGCTCGACCTGTTCGACCGTCATGGCGCGGGCGAGCACGTCCGAAAGCAGATGCAAAAGGTGAAGCGATGAACCCGCGCTGGGAGCTGTTCAGGGCGGGGACGCCCTTCTATGCGGGCCATGTGATCCTGAAGGGCGGCCGGCGCGTGCCGGTCTTTGACAAGGCGCGCAAGGCCCGCCGTGCTGCGCAGGTCATGTCGGCGGCCGGGATCGAGGAGGCGGTCATCGCCGACCGCCTGCACCGGCCGCTGCCCTTCGTCCGTGCGGCCGCTCGTCCGGTCTTCTCACGGCTAGTGCGCTTGGGCGCGTGAAGTTGGACAATACCCAACTTTTATCTTGCTGCAGTTGGAAACAATCCTTATGACTGGTTAACACGCCGCCTGCGTGCGGTGTGCCAGCCAGAGGACTTCATCATGCAACAGACCAGACGAGAAGATCGGCCTGCGCGCGCGTCAGAGGCCGCGTTCTGATGCGGGCCGCAACCCATTCGCGCCTGGCCGCGTCGCCCCTTGGCGGGGGCGTGGATCGAAACATCTACGGGGGCTGATCATGTCCGACCGAACCATCACCTTGCACGAACTGGACCGGATCGGGCAGGGGATGCCCGATCTGACCGTCCGGCATCTCGCCGGCATCCTGCTGTCTGTGGCCGACGTTCTGCCGCCGAAGCCGATGACGCTTCCGGTCGTTCTGGACGCGCCTGCGGCCCCTGCGCCGGTGGTATCGGACATGCCCCCTGCGGTGGTCGCAGAGCCTGCCTGCGCCGCCTCTGTGGCCCCCGCGCCTGCTCTGCCTCACGACGGGCCTGTGCGACCCTATACGGCCGCCGAGGTCGAGACGCTGGTGCGGCGGCGTGAGGCCGGCGACAGTTATGCCGCCATTGCTGTCGATCTTGAGCGCAGCGTCGAGAGTTGCCGCGCCCGGTATCACAAGGAGCGGGCGCAGCAGGCGCGGACCAGGAATCCGCCGCAGCTCTGGACCATCGAGGAAGATGCGCAGTTGCGCAGCCTGTGGGACGCAGGTGAGACGATGTCCGCCATCGCGCAGGTCATGCGTCGGTCCAGCAAGGTCATTCAGGTGCGCCGCGCCCGGCTGGGGCTGGTGCCGCGCGGAACCTGCGTGGGAGCCGGGCCGGTGGTGGTGGACACGGCGCCGGTGGCGGAGCCTGTCGAGGCGCAACCGGAACCGGAAGATCCACCCGCCGAACCCGCTAATTCGCAACCCGCGCCTGCAGCGGCCAAACCCGCGAAGGCCCCGCTTGCCATCCGCCCGGCGGCTGCGCCTGCCGCCAATCCGAAGGCAAGCGATGACCGCCGGCCGCAGATCAGCGCCATCGTGAGCGCGCTGATGCAGTTGGACGAAGACTTCGAGTCGTCTGACGATCTGCATATCGTCACTCAGCGGTTCAGGGGCCGCAGCTGGGAGGATATTGCTGCCGACCTGGGCTGCGACGAAGCGGCGGCCAAGGCCCGCTGGCGGGCGATCCTAGGCTGCAAGGTCCAGCACAAGGGCGGGATCGTCACCACGCAGGGCTGGTCCGACCTGATGGCCGCCGCGCGGATCGTGGCCGGGGGGCAGGCGGCATGACCGCGCCTTTGTTCGCGGGCTTCGAGGGTGCGCGGCTGTGGTGGGACAGTCATTGCACCTTGACGCAGACGCGCCATACGCCGGATGCGGACATGGCGCGGCACTATGCGGATGCGCTGGGGCAGGGGGCGCAGGGTTTCCGCGACACGCTGCCCGAGCGGTTCAACCCGCGGCAGCGCTGGACCTGCGCGCGCCAGGCCGTGCCCGAGCGGACGCCCATCGTCTGGTCCATGGTCCACTTCGACCAGCCGCTTTATCCTGTTGCCCATGCTCGCGCTGTTGCCAGCCTGATCGGCCCGCATGACCGGCTGATCGCGGTCAACGAACCATCGGTGGGACCGGGCGTATCGGGCCACACCCGCGAGGAGGCCACGCTGATGGCCGCAGCGATGATGGCCGCAGCGCTGGCTGTGAACGCGCAGGTGCGATTCTGGACCTGCGATCCGGCGCATGAGTGCGGCGATCACGTCTGGTGGGCAACGGATCACCTGGTGCGCCTGTTCGGGCCCGCGATCGAGGTGGTGGGAGTGAACTATCACGCCTGCCATGCAGGGGCTCCGCTGCGTGACGTGCTGCGCTGCGCCGCTGACCGTTATCCTGATCGGCGCATCGCGCTGACTGAGACGAGTTGGCACGACGGTCATGCCGAGGCCGAGAGACTGCATCCCGGCATCCGGTCGCGCCGCGAATGGTGGGACCATGTGCAGGGCGAGATTGCCGCCTCCGACGTGCCGCTGGCCTGCGCGACCTGGATGCCATGGCGCGACATGAGTTGGGATCCGGGGCAGCACTGGCCGAACGGGTGGCCAGCATGAAGTGGTCGCCCCAGCAGGCGGCTGCAATTGATGCTGTCGCGGCATGGCACGGCGAGGCGCTGGCCGACAAGATGGCGGGCCGCCGGTTGGCCCACCCGATCATGCGGGTCTTTGGATATGCCGGAACCGGAAAGACCACCATCGCCCGCGCTTTCGCGGAGCGCATCGACGGTCTGACCTGCTATGCCGCCTTCACCGGCAAGGCCGCGCTGATGATGGCGCGCAATGGCTGCGTAGAAGCCTCCACGATCCATGGACTTATCTACAAGGTCGAGGAAGGGCTCGACGGTCGCGTGACCTTCCGGCTGGACCGGGACAGCGGGGCCGCCACCGCCGACCTGCTGGTGATCGACGAATGCTCGATGGTGGACGAGGAGATCGGGCAGGATCTGCTGTCCTACCGCACGCCCATCCTTGTCCTGGGCGACCCCGCGCAGTTGCCGCCGGTCAAGGGCGCGGGGTTCTTCACCGCGGCGACGCCCGACGTGATGCTGACCGAGATCCATCGCCAGGCGAAAGGCAATCCGATCATTCGCCTGGCCACGACTGCCCGGCAGGGCGGGCGGATCGAGATCGGGGAATATGGCGACAGCCGCGTGGTGCCGCGCGGCACGCTGCGGCCGGACGACATTCTGGCTGCCGGTCAGGTGCTGGTGGGCAAGAACGCCACCCGGCGCAGCTACAACCAGCGCATCCGCCGCCTGCAGGGCTTTGACAGCCTCTATCCTGCTGCCGGCGAAAAGCTGGTCTGCCTGCGCAATGACAAGACGAAAGGCGTCTTCAACGGAGGCCTGTTCACAGTCACCGAGACTGCGCGCCGGGTGGATCACGATCACGTCGAGATGGTTCTGCAGTCGGATGACTTTCCCGATCGGGCTGCCATCGACGTGAAGGTGCGGCGCGAATTCTTCGACGGTGATCCGCAGACGATCCCGTGGCAAGAACTGCGCAGCACCCAGCAGTTCGACTTCGGCTATGCGCTGACCGTCCACAAGGCGCAGGGCAGCCAGTGGGGCGATGTCGTCGCCTATGACGAAAGCGCCATGTTCCGCGAGGACGCGCGACGGTGGGTTTATACGGCCCTGACCCGCGCTGCCGAACGCATCACCCTTGTCACCGACTGAATAGGAGCGCGCCCATGCGCTATGACCTTTCCGAACACCTGTGCCGCCAGATCGCATTCAGCCGGGCCACCTTCGGGCCTGGTCCGCGCACGGCTGGAATCATCGATCACATCCGCAAGGAACTGGCCGAGGTCGAGGCCGCTGGCGGCGCGCCCGAGGAATGGGCGGATGTGGTCATTCTCGCCCTGGACGGCCTGACCCGGTCGATCCTGTTCGCCCCGGACGGATGCGCCTACACCGACGACGCCGCGGCCGAGGCATCGCACATGATCCGCGAGAAGCAGGGGATCAACGAGCGGCGTACCTGGCCGGACTGGCGCACCGCGGCCGAAGGGAAGGCGATCGAGCATGATCGCGGGGCTGAAGAATACCGTGCGGGTATTATGCGCGCAAAAGGCATGTGCATTCTGACCGAACAGGATTTGGCGGAAGGCGACTGGGGCTCGAAGGGCCGCGATATGGCTGCAAGGTTGGCAGATCGCATCCAACAGATGTCTGGGCCAAATGCCACAGCTTCTGCGGAGGCTGTGACCCACCCGCTTGATCCCTCGTCAAGGTAGTTGGACAATATCCAACTTAACGCTTGCGCCGCTGCTGATGTTGGATTAAATCCAACTAAGCGGCGGCGCTGAACATTCCAGCCCCGCCGCGGGGCTGACCTACTCCCCAGCCCCTGCCGAACAGCGCGCCATCCCCCGGTGGGGCGCTGCCTGCCCCGCGCGGTCCCGGATCCCCGCGCGGCAACTGCCCGGCGGCCGGTCAGGCCGCGTCGCCGGGCCTTTCTCGCCAGGAGCATCCCATGACCCACCACATGACCTTCGAGGACGCGAAGCGCGTGCTGCGCAACCCGTCCATGTTCACGCAGGCCGAGGTCGACGAGGCGCACAAACTGCGCCTGGACGAGCAGCGCGAGGCCGCCCGTCCGGCCCTTGCTCCCATCGAGATCCCGCCTGACGGCTTTCCCGAGCCCGATGATACTGGCCGCACGGGATGGGGCATCGGCTTGGCGCTGCTCTGCGCAATCGCCGGGTTCCTCATGGTGCTGGCGGTGCTGCTGCAATTCGCCGCGCCTTTCGCGGCCGAACTGTTCGGCTGGGTTCTGAACATCGTCGAGGGCTTCTGGTTAGTCGCCCTCGTATTGGCGGGGGTGCTGTGATGGTCCGCCTGACGATGCCCCCGCCCGACCTGTCACCCATGTGCTGCTATCGGTGCGGGCCGTTCCCGCCCCCCGCGCAGCGCCGCCGGCACCACGCCGGCACCATCGAGTGCCAGGACGCGCCAGTGACGGTGACGTTCGAGGCGCCGATCGAAGCTCATGACCAGAAGGCTGGGGGTGCGGCATGACAGCGCCACTCTCCTATACCGATTTCCTGCGCGCCAAGGCTGCCATCGCCCCGAAGTTCGGCGGTCTGCAGGTGGCCGAGGCCGACCTGAACCCCGCGCTGAAGCCACACACCCGCCGCATGGTGACTTGGGGCCTGAACGGCGGCAGGCGTGCATGGTTCGCGAGCTTCGGCCTGCACAAGACGGCAACGCAACTGGAGACGATGCGCGTCCTGACCGAGACCACGGGCAGGCCGACCTTGATCACCGCTCCGCTGGGGGTGCGCCGCGAATTCATGAAAGAGGCGCAAGACCGCTTCCGGGGGTCCTATGCCGTCGATCTGCGCTTCATCCGCGACACGGACCAGGTGGACGGGCCGGGCATCTACCTGACGAACTACGAGAGCGTGCGCGAGGGCAAGGTGCGCCCGGATCCTTTCGTCGGCGTCAGCCTGGATGAGGCCGCGATCCTGCGCGGCTTCGGGGGCACGAAGACCTTCCGGGAATTCATGGCTCTGTTCGCCGGCGATGACCGGCGCGATGGTGGCAACATCAAGACCGATGGCGTGCCCTATCGGTTCGTTGCCACCGCCACGCCCAGCCCGAACGACTATATCGAGCTGCTATCTTATGCCGGCTTCCTCGATGTGATGGATATCGGTCAGGCGAAGACTCGGTTTTTTAAGCGCAACAGCGAGAAGGCTGACGCGCTGACCCTGATGCAGCACAAGGAGCGCGAGTTCTGGCTGTGGGTCGCGTCCTGGGCGCTGTTCGTCACGCGGCCGTCCGATCTCGATCCGGCATTTTCGGACGAAGGCTATGACCTGCCGCCGCTCGACGTGCGCTGGCACGAACTGCCGGTCGATCATCTGGCCGGCGCCGGGGCCGAGAAGAGTGGTCAGAAGCGCATGTTCCGCGATGCCACGGTCGATCTGTCGGCCGCGGCCCGCGAGAAGCGCGACAGCCTGCCGAGCCGGGTTGCGAAGCTGATGGAACTGCGGGCCGAAGATCCGCCCGCGCACCGTCTGATCTGGCACGATCTTGAGGCCGAGCGGCACGCGATCGAGCGCGCCATCCCGACCGTCGCCACCGTCTATGGCGCACAGGATCTGGAGGAGCGTGAGACGCTGATCGGTGATTTCGCTGATGGCCGGGTGCAGGAGCTGGGCGCCAAGCCCGTGATGCTGGGGTCCGGCACCAACCTGCAGCGCCACTGCGCCTGGTCTGTCTTCCTCGGCATCGGCTTCAAGTTCAACGACTTCATTCAGGCCGTCCACCGGCTGCGCCGCTTCGGCCAGCAGGCCGAAAGCGTCCGGCTCGACCTGATCTACACCGAGGCCGAGCGCGAGGTGCGCCGCTCGCTCGAGCGGAAATGGCGGCAGCACAACGACATGGTTCAGAAGATGATCGACATCGTGAAGGAATACGGCCTCTCCGAGATCGCCATGCAGCAGGCGCTTGTTCGGGCCCTGGGCGTGGAGCGGGTGGAGGTGACGGGGCCGGATTACCGCATCGTCCACAACGATTGCGTGGACGAAACGCGGCGGATGGACGATGCGTCGGTGCAGCTGATCGTCACCTCTATCCCGTTCAGCACCCAGTACGAATACAGCCCGAATTTTTGTGATTTCGGCCACACCGACGACGATCCGCATTTCTGGCAGCAGATGGGCTATCTGATCCCCGAGCTGCTGCGCGTGCTGGAGCCTGGCCGTATCGCCGCGATCCACGTCAAGGACCGGATCATCCCGGGCGGGATCAACGGCTACGGGTTCCAGACCCTGTCCACCCTGCACTGCGACTGCATCCGCGAGTTCCAGCGCCACGGCTTCGCCTATCTCGGGATGAAGACCATCACAACCGATGTCGTGCGCGAGAACAACCAGACCTATCGCCTCGGCTGGTCGGAGCAGTGCAAGGACGGTTCGCGCATGGGCTGCGGCGTGCCGGAATATCTTCTGATCTTCCGCAGGCCGCCCACCGATCGCTCGAACGGCTATGCCGACCGGCCGGTGCGGAAGGCCAAGAAGGAATGGGACCCCGAGGCGAAGGACTGGAAGCACGAACTGGGCTACAGCCGGGCGCGCTGGCAGATCGATGCCCACGGCTACATGCGGTCCAGCGGGGACCGCAACCTACTGCCGGGCGATCTGGACGGCCTGGACGCCGACAAGATCTACAAGGTCTGGAAGAGCTTCAACCTGACGGCGGTCTATGACTTCGAGCATCACATTCGGATCGCCGAAGGCCTCGAGATGATTGGTCGGCTGCCGCCGACCTTCATGCTCCTGCCACCGCACAGTCTGCACCCCGATGTCTGGTCGGACGTGGCGCGGATGATGACCATCAACGCCGAGCAGGCGCGCAAGGGACAGGAAATGCACCTGTGCCCTCTCCAATACGACATCGTCGACCGGGCAGTCGCCCAATACACCGAGCCGGGCGAGACGGTCTTCGATCCGTTTGGCGGGCTGATGACCGTGCCTTTCCGTGCGGTGAAGCTGGGCCGCAAGGGCATCGGTGTCGAACTGAACAAGGGCTATTGGCTGGACGGCTGCAAATACGTCGAGGCGGCCTCGCGCGAGGTGGCGACACCCAGCCTGTTCGACTTCCTCGATGTGGCCAAGGTCGCGCCCAAAAAGGCGCGGAGGATCGCATGAGTACCGGCCCCCTCTACCTGCGCCAGATCTCGCCGCACTGCACGAGCCATGAGCGGCTGCAGATCGGCCCCGAAAAGAGGCCGCGGCCCGTGGCCGTGCCGAAGGGGATCACGGCCGCACAGATCAACGAATTTCTGCGGTCCCTGCCGCGACCCAAGCCCGAGGACTTCGAATGACGCTCCCTCTCATCATCGACAGTTTTGCCGGCGGCGGTGGCGCGTCCACCGGCATCGAGATGGCCCTCGGGCGCTCGCCCGACGTGGCGATCAACCACAGCGAGGCGGCGCTGGCCCTGCACGCGGCAAACCATCCCGAGACGCTGCACCTAGACAGCAACATCTGGGACGTCGATCCGCGCACCGTCACCGGCGGGAAGCCGGTGGGGCTGCTGTGGGCAAGTCCGGATTGCTTCCCTGCTGGCACCATGATCCTCACCGATCGCGGCTACCGCGCTATCGAAACCATCCTCGAGGGTGACCACGTCCTGACCCATACCGGGCGCTATCGTCGAGTCTATGCCACGATGCAGGCTTTGAAGGCCGTTCGCCAGATCGACGTGCAGGGCGTTCCGACGATCACCGTGAGCAACGAGCACCCATTCTACGCCCGAACGATGCACAACGTCTGGGACAACGCCAACCGGCGTTATCAGCGCACTCTGGACCCAGCTGCATGGGTGCCCGCGAAAGATCTTCGCGCGGGTGCTGCGCCGATGAATGCTGCCGGCGGCGACCGGCATTTTTGCGCGACGCCATGCTCCTTCGAGAACATCGCCATCCCCGAGGTGGGCGGGCGCGGCATCGCGCTGGACGAACGGCTGATGTGGCTCGCTGGCCGCTATGTCGGCGACGGCTGGTCCCGCCGGGGCAGGATGAAGCCCGGCGCCTGCCGCGGTGCGAGGTCGAGCGGCTCATCCCCGAGCGTCAGAAGGATGTCACCAGGTTCCTGGAACGCCATGTCTATGGCGGCTTCGACGGCCATATGGTCGGCTTCAAGATCGTTTATGGCGACCTGCTGAAGCCATTTCCTCTGGCCCATGCCGCATTGGCCCACATGATCGTCTGGCCGGTCACGACCATTCACCTTTACCGGGCGAATACATTGGCCACCTTCGTGTCCAAGCGGCGGATGGTGGAATTCGGCGCTTCGCATTCGGACGCGGGAAATTGGGAGGATGTGCCCCCGATCACTGCGGACCGTGCCGAACTGGTCGAATTCGCGGCCGAGCAGGCATCGTTCCGGGCCCGAGCCGCCGCGCTGTTTCCCCATGCGCTGACCGTCCGTTACGAGGATCTGCGCGCGTCCTTTCTGGCCATTCTGTGGCATCTGGGCGTGCCGGATGCGCCCTTCACGGAGCAGCTGCGGAAGCTCGCGCCGGTCGATCTGCGGGAGGCGGTCGCGAACTATGACGAGGTCGCGGACTTCGATGCCGAGGCGGCGTGACAGAGCGTGACGGCCAAGGCGGCCCACTGTCACGGAAACTGTCACGCCCTTGCCCGAGGGCACCTTGCAGGCAGGGCGTGACAGGAATTGATCCGGCAGAAATGATTTAATATCAACGATCAAGACTCTTGCTGTGACAGCCCGTGACGGATTTTAGCCCGCATGTCACGCTCTAAACACGCCTTCTGTCACGCCTGTGGATAACCGAACTACTGTCTCCTGCCCTTTGCCGTCTCGCGCGAATGTGAACGAAATGGATTTCAGCCAACAAACACAGGGGAAAGTCGGACTTAAACCAGCCTCGCCGCGACCTTGCCTCGCGCAGTTGTGATTTGATAAATCGGCCGTTCGACCCCCTTTTCTCGTGGTGCGGGCCACCCGTGCATCCAAGCACGTGCGCGGCCTCTTTCCACTAAGGGTTCAGAGACTGACCAAGGCCCCCTAAGGGGCCGTTAGGTCAGTTTCTCTGGAACTGGTTCTTTCCAACTCAGAGCTACAGAAGATCCTACAGTGAAGCGTAGGAAATCCGCGCGCGAGGCTGCAGCCCCGTGACAGCCCGTCACGCCCAACGCGCGCCCATGAGGGGCGCGCTGGACAACCACCAGGACCTCCCCATGGCCAAGGTCGTCATCCGTGAACTCGATGGCATCCGCCAGGCCTTCGAGGAAATGATCCGCGACGTGGGCGAGAAGAAAGCCCGCAAGGTCATGATGCGCGCCATGAACCACGAAGGCGCGAAAGGCTTTACCGCAATCAAGCGCGCCGTCCGAAAACAGACCGGCCTGAAAGCCGGCGTCGTGTCGAACAGCATCCGTTTCAGAAAGGCCGGAACGGAGGCGCTGAAGATCGAATACCGCGCGACCGGAAAGCCAACCGGCCTGTCCCATTTCAATCCGCGCCAATTCAAATACGGCGTTCGTGCCCGGCCGTGGAACAGGTCGCAGAAATTCGAACGCGCCTTTATCGTTCGAAGCCTCGGCGGAAACGTCTTCATCAACACCGGCGGGCCGAGCAGGAAGTCAGGCCGCAATAACGCCATCCAGCGCCTTTGGGGACCGATCGTCCCGAACGAGATGATGCGCGACGACAGCATCCAGTTCTTCGACGAACTCAGCCCGAAGGTTCTCGACCGCACCCTGCAGCAGTTGGTCTACCTGATGGGCGT
>CALLYR010000439.1 GCA_937859005.1 uncultured Paracoccus sp.
CGGCCGCTGGCGCGGCTGTCGGGCGTGCTGGGGCGGCTGGCGCATGGGAACCTGACGGCGCGCGCGGGGCCGGTCGCGGTGCCCGATCTGGCGCCCCTGGCCGCAGATGTGGACCGGCTGGCGGCAGCCCTGACTGCGGCGCAGGCCGACCGGGCGCGGCTGTCGCGGCAGGTGGTCGAGCGCGGCGATCAGGAACGCAAGGCCATCGCCCGCGACCTGCATGACGAATACGGCCCATGCCTGTTTGCCCTGCGGGTCGAGGCAGCTGCGATCCGCGACGCCGCCGCCGATGTCCGGCTGCGCGGCCATGCCGAAAACATCCTGGCCATCGCGGACGAGATCCGCCGCGTGAACACGGCGCTGTTGTCGGGCTTGCGCCCGATGGCGGTGGGCCAGCTGCCGCTGGCGGCGGTGCTGCGCGATCTGTTCGACGATCTGGCCGCGCGCCACGAGGGCATCGACTGGTCGCTGGAGATCGCCCCCGACCTGCCCGAGCCCGACGAGGCGGCGGCCCTGACCCTCTATCGCATCCTGCAGGAAGGCACGACCAACATCCTGCGCCATTCGGGCGCCCGCCGCGCCGCGGCCCGCGTCGGGACCGGGCCGCAGGGCTGGACCGTCAGCCTGTCGGACGACGGCGCGGGGCTGGGGGATGCGGTCGAAGGAAACGGCCTGTCGGGGATGCGCGAAAGGGTGGCCCTGCTGGGCGGCACATTCGCCGTGCAAAGCGGGACATGGGGTGTCACACTGTCGGCTACCCTGCCGATGAGTGAGGCCGCATGACCGATGAAAGCCGCCTTGCGATGGTGGTGGACGACCACCCGATCACCCATCTGGGCTGCGGCAGGCTGCTGGCCGACCTGGGTTACGCCCGCGTCCTGCGCGCGATGTCGGGGGACGAGGCGCTGGCGCTGCTGGACGACGGCCAGCGCCCGGAAATCGTCGTGCTGGACATCGCGCTGCCCGGCACCGGGGGGCTTGCGTTGATCGCGCCGATCCTGATGCGCGCGCCTGACGCCGCGATCCTGATGTTTTCCATGAACGACCAGCCGGGTTTCGCCGCCCGGGCGCTGGCCGAAGGGGCGCGGGGCTTCCTGTCCAAG
>CALLYR010000440.1 GCA_937859005.1 uncultured Paracoccus sp.
CTGCTGGCCGTATCGCGGCTGCTGAACGTCGCTGATCTGGCCGCGGCCACCATAGCTGATCCGCGCGCCCGCGATGCGGTCATAGGCGATCTCGTTGTCGCGGCTGATGTCATCCGGGCGGACGAAGCCGCTGACGGTCAGCTCGCGCACCTCGTGGTTCACCCGCACCTCCTGCGACCCTTGGATGTGCAGCACGCCGTTGGGCAGCGTCTCGATCACGGTCGCGGCGACCCGCAGAGTCAGCTTGTCCCGGCGCGAGATGTTGCCCGTGCCCTTGAAGGTCGAGGCGGACTTCGCCTCGGCCAGTTCCGCCATGCTGGCGCCTTCGGGCAGGACTTCGTCAATGCGCTGGGGAATCCCGATCATCGACGGGATGCCCACCTTGTCCGAGGCGCTGCGCGAACGGCACGAACTGTTCTCGATCTCGGCGCGGTCGTCGATCTCGATCACCACGGTCAGGATGTCGCCGCGCGTCCCCGCCCGCCGGTCGCCCACCAGCGACAGCTGCTTGCCTTCCCACAGCGAGGCTGCGCCGTCAGGGCGCGCATCGCCGGGCGGCACAGTCAACACGGGCTCGGCCATGGCCTGGAACTCGGCGCTGTCATGGGGCGCTGTCATGGCGGGCACCCGGCCCACATCGGCCACGCGGCCGCAGGCGGTCAGGCTCAGCCCGGCGCAGAGCAGGGTCAGGGAAAGACGGGTTCTGGACATCGGGGGTATCCTTCAGCGTTGTGTGACGGTCAGGGTGCCGTCGGCATTGATGCGGGCGTTCAGCGTGGCGCGGGATGAGACGTTCATCACCCGGATCACCTCGCCCGCGCCGCCCGCGCCCAAGGCGCGGCCCTCGGTCTCGATCCGCAGGGCCGCGCTTTCATAGACCAGGGTGACGGTCTGATTGCGGGCGACCAGCGTGGGCACGGTCAGGTTGCCCGCGACGATGGGGCGGCCCTCGTAGATCGCGATGCGGGTCTGGCGGCCAATGGCCTCGGCGGGGGACAGCCCTGCGCGGTCGGACGGCACCACCGTCACGTCCGCCGCGCCCAGCACGGTGCCGGCGGGCAGGGTGCGCGCCGCCTCCAGCCCGTCGGCGGCGGCGGACAAGGGCAGCAGCGCGATCAGCAGGATCAGCCAGCCCATCAGCGCACCTGCACCGTGGCGCTCAGCATCTGGTCGGCAGCGGTGATGACCTTGGAGTTCAGCTCATAGCCGCGCTGGGCCTTGATGAGTTCGGAAATCTCGCGCACCGGATCGACGGCGCTTTCCTCAAGGTATCCCTGCCGCAGCGTGCCGAGGCCCTGTTCCCCCGGCGCCGCGATGATCGGCGCGCCCGAGGCGGCGGTTTCCAGGAACAGGTTCGAGCCGGTCGCCTCCAGCCCCTTTTCGTTGACGAAACCCGCCAGCGTGATCTGGCCCAGGTTCTGCGGTTCCACCTGATCGCCGAAATAGGCGAAGACCTCGCCTGCGGCGCTGATGGCGATGCTGCGCGCCTCGGTCGGGATGGTGATGCCGGGAGCGACGGGATAGCCGTCCGAGGTCACGACCTGCCCGTCCGCCGAGCGCTTGAGGCCCCCGTCGCGGGTGTATCCCGACAGCCCCGAGGGCAGCGTGACCTCGATATAGCCGCTGCCGTCGATGGCGAGGTCCAGATCGCCCCCGGTCTGGGCCAGCGGCCCCTGCGCCAGCGTGATCGTGACGGCGGTGGGGCGCACCCCCAGCCCAAGCTGGACGCCCGCGGGCACCATGCTGCCGTCCGCGCCGGAAATCGTGCCGGGCCGCGTCGCCTGCTGATAGGCGAGATCGGCGAATTCGGCCCGGCGCGCGTTATAGCCGGTGGTGGACATGTTGGCGAGGTTGTTCGAGATGACCTCGACCCGCGTCTGCTGGGCGGCCATGCCGGTGGCGGCGATCTGCAATGCTCTCATCTGTCGGGGCCTCTAGCGGGTGGTGGCGGCGATGGCGGCGCGGATGCGCTGGTCCTCGCCGTCGAGGAAGGACTGGCCCAGTTCATAGGCGCGCTGGACCTCGATCATGCGGGCGATTTCGAGGACCGGGTTCACGTTCGATTCCTCAAGGAAACCCTGGCGCACGGTGGCATCAGACAGGGGTTCGGCGCCGTCCGCGGAAAACAGGGTGCCGCCTTCGTGGCGCAGCCGCGCGGGGTCGGGCTGGGCGAAGACACCGACGCGCCCGACCGGCTGGCCGTCGGCGGAAATCGTGCCGTCCGGCGCCACCCCGATGCCGCGCGCGCCCGGCGGGACCGCGATCGCCGCGCCGCCTTCGTCAAGCAGGCGGTGGCCGCCGGCATTGACCAGTTCCCCTTCGGCGGACGGCGTGAAGCCGCCTGCGCGGGTCAGGCGGTTGCCCTGCGGCGTTTCGACCATGAAAAAACCCTCGCCCTCCAGCGCCAGGTCGAAGGTGCCGCCGGTCTGGGACAGGGCGGCGGGGGACAGGTCCACCTCGCGGCCCCGCGCATTGGCCATGGACAGCGTGCCGCGGTCGCCCAGCGGGGTCATGTATTCGGAAAACACCACCCCCTCGCGCCGGAAGCCGGGGGTCGCGGCGTTGGCCATGTTGTTGGCCACCACCCGCATCTCGCGCATCAGGCCCGCCTGCCGGGTCAGCGCCGCATAGATGGCGTTGTCCATCACAGGCCCCCGACCAGCGGCACGACCCGGTCGGTGAAGAACCCGGCCAGCGTCGAGGTCATGAAGCTCATCGTGACCCAGAAGACGGCCAGCATCAGCCCGACCTTGGGCACGAAGGTCAGCGTCATCTCCTGCACCGAGGTCAGCGCCTGGAACAGTCCGATCACGACCCCGGTGACCAGCGCCACGATCAGCAGCGGCGCCGACATCTGCACCGCGATCCACAGCGCCTGCCGGGTCAGGTCGAAGATGAGGTTCTCGTCCATGGCTCAGACCGGCATCCGCAGGATGTCCTGATAGGCCTCGACCACCTTGTCGCGAATGGCGACGGCGGTTTCCAAGGCGATCTGCGCCTCGGCGATGGACTGGACCAGCGTCTGGGTGTCCCCGGTCCCGCGCATGGCGCCCACGGCGGCGGCATAGGCCTGCTCCATCAGGCGGGAGAAGTCCTGCGCGGCGGAGGTCATCGTGGTGGCGCCCGGCGCGGGCGCGGCATGGGTGCGCGCCTCGGCATAGGCGTGGGCTGCGCGGGTGCCCGCGGTCGCGGCGGAGGTCAGAGAGATCATGGGGGGTCTCCTTCAGCGGCGGATGAGATCGAGAAGGGCAGAGGACATCTGCCGCGACTGTTCGAAGATGCGCAGGTTGGCCTCATAGCTGCGGCTGGCCTCGCGCGCGTCGGCGACCTCGACCACCAGATCGACGTTCGAGCCGAGGTAATAGCCTTGCTCATCGGCCATCGGGTGGCCGGGATCGTGGATCTGCGGCAGCGCCGCGCGGTCGTGTTGCACGCGGCTGGCGGCAACCCCGCCCGTGGCAAGCCCGAAGTCACGCTCGGGTTCAAAGCCGACCAGCTTGCGCCGATAGCCGGGCGTGTCGGCATTGGCGATGTTTTCGGAAATGTGGCGCAGGCGCACGCCCTGCGCGCGCATCCCCGAGGCGGCGATGTCGGTGGCAGTAATCTCCATCGTCAGCCTCGGCGCCCCAGTGCGGTGCGCATCAGGGACATCCCCGACTGCCAGACCGTCAGCGACAGATCGAAGCTGCGCTTTGCGGCGGCGGCGCGCACCATCTCGTCTTCCAGCGAGACGGTGTTGCCGTTGGGCGCAGTCTCGCCCCCTGCATCGACCGGCGCATGGGCGCGGCTGCCCCAGGCGCCCGGCCCCACATGCCGGGCATGGGTCGTGCGCATTTCCACCGGGGGCCGGTCGTGCCAGACATCGGCGAAATCGCGCAGGTCCTGGGCGCGGTATCCGGGGGTGTCGGCATTGGCCACGTTGCGGGCCACCGTCTGCTGACGCGCCGCGGCATGAGCCGTCAGGTCCCGCGCCATCCTGATCGTGTCGATCTGTCCAAACAAAGAGGTTTCTCCCCTGTCGCGATAAACCGGGTCTTAACCGCAAGTGGTTTACGAACCGTTTCGAGCCGCACGGATTTTCCGGCAGCAAGGGGGCACAGGGTGAATAAAATCGATTCTATCGCCGTCCGGTTGCGCCGCCTGCGAATCGCCCGGCATTCCGGTCGCGTTGCCGCCATCCGCGCCGGTGTGATCGAGGTCGTCGGCTTGAACCATGCCGCCTCGGTCGGCGACCGCGTGCTGTTTCCAGGCAGGCTGGCGGGCGAGATCACCGGGCTTTCGCCCGATCATGCCCACGTCCTGCCGGAAGGGCCGGCCGAGGGCCTGTCGATTGGGGCGCAGGCTGAACTGGCCTTTGCGCCGCTGATCGCCCCTGCCGACAACTGGGTCGGGCGCATCGTCGATCCGTTCGGGCAACCGCTGGACGGACGGCCGCTGGCGCCGGGGCGGGATGAACGGCCCTATCGCGCGCCACCCCCTCCGGCAGCCTCGCGCAAGCGGCTGGGGATGCGGCTGGACACGGGGCTTGCGGTCTTCGACACGCTGCTGCCCCTGGTGCGCGGCCAGCGGATCGGGCTGTTCGCGGGATCGGGGGTGGGCAAATCCACGCTGCTGTCGGCGCTGGCCAAGGGCGTGTCCGCCGATGTCGTCGTCATCGCCATGATCGGCGAACGCGGGCGCGAGCTGCGCGAATTCGTCGAATCGACTCTCGGTCCGGAAGGCATGGCCCGCGCGATCGTGGTCGCGGCCACTTCGGACCAGCCGCCGCTGATCCGGCGGCGTTGCGCCTGGGCGGCGATGACGGTGGCCGAGCATTTCCGCGACACGGGCCGCCATGTCCTGTTCCTGGCCGATTCGATCACCCGCTTTGCCGAGGCGCACCGGGAAATCGCGCTTGCATCCGGAGAAAGCCCCAGCCACCGCGGCTTTCCGCCCTCGACCTCGCAGACGATCATGGCGCTGGCGGAACGGTCCGGGCCGGGGCCGGAGGGGGCGGGCGACATCACCGCCATCTTCAGCGTGCTGGTCGCGGGGTCCGACATGGAGGAGCCGGTGGCCGACATCCTGCGCGGCGTGCTGGACGGCCATGTGGTGCTGGACCGCGCCATTGCCGAACGGGGGCGGTTCCCGGCCATCGACGTGCTGCGTTCGGTCAGCCGTTCGCTGCCCCATGCGGCGAGTGCGGCGGAAAACGCGCTGATCGCGCGGGCGCGGGCGGCGCTGGGGGCTTACGCCGAATCGGAACTGATGATCCGGGCGGGCCTGTATTCGCCCGGATCGGACCCGAAGCTGGACGAGGCGGTGAAGCTTTATCCCGCGCTGGACGCCTTTGTCGCGCGCAACGCCGAGGGATCGGCGCAAAGCTTCCGTCTGCTGACCGAGGCGCTGTCCCTGCGCGGCTCGGGCGTGCGCGGCTGACCCGCAACCGGTCCCTGGCCTTTCCGGCAAGGGCAGGGACGGGAACCGCAGGCAGGGGCAGTTGCGTTCATCTCCCGCGGCGCAACGGGTGCCGGCCGGTCCGGGCAGCGGCCCGGAACGCTTGCCACAGGGGACTTCATGACCAGGCAGATCGACGATGACGCCCTGCAGCCCCCCGCGGGACCGGCAGGCGAGGTGCCGCCGATGTCCGAGGTCCTGACGGTGGCGCAGGAATTCACGACCGTAGGGGTCGAGCGCCAGGATCTGGGCGGCGTCCGTGTGCGCGTCCTCACCGACGAGGATACTGTCCTGCACCCGGTCGAGACCCGCAGCGAGACAGTCGAGGTCACCCGCCATCCGGTCGGCCGCGAGGTCGATCGGATGCCGCAGCCGCGCACCGAGGGCGACGTGACCATCATCCCCGTGGTCGAGGAGCGCGCCGTCCTGGTCACCCGCCTGTTCGTCACCGAGGAGATCCACATCCGGCGCATCCGATCGACCCGGACGGTCGAGGTGCCTGTTACCCTGCGCCACCAGCGCGCAGTGGTTGAACGTCTGGACGCTTCCGGCCTGTCCGACCCTGCGGCCGCCGATCCGACGGCCGTCCCCCTTTCCACCAGTAACCCGTGAGGATTGTGCAAATGGCTATGGAAACCTACAGCAGCAGTGGCGCGACGCGCAGCCTGTCGGCGATGTTCGACACCCGCGCCGAGGCGGATCGCGCCGTCGCCCAGCTGCAGGCGGCCGGCATCGCCGATGTCGTGCTGACCGGCGGCGAGAATGAAGGCTATGGCACCGTCTCGCCCGATACGGCGGTGCGCGACCGGGGATTCTTTGAATCCATCGGCGATTTCTTCTTTCCCGAAGAGGATCGCCAAACCTATGCCGAAGGGCTGAACCGCGGCGGCTATCTGGTCACGGTCAGCAACATCCCCCCTGACCAATACGAAACCGCGCTGGACATCCTGGACAACGAAGGCGCCATCGACCTGGAGGCACGTGAGGCCGAATGGCGCAGCGAGGGATGGGCCGGCTATGATTCCGAGCGGGTGGGTGCCGATTCGATTTCGGGCGACAGCCTGTATGGCGGCAGGGGAACGGACCGCACCCTGGATACCGCGGCAGGCGCGGGCCTGACCGGAGATACCTTGGCTGGCGGCTATGCCGATACCTTGGCAGGCGCGGGCGAGTATCGCGACCGCCCGCTGGAGGGCGACCTGAACAACGACGGCACCATCGACGTGGTCGAAGAGCGGATCCTGGTGTCCAAGCGCGAGGCGGCCGCCGGCCGCGTCCGTGTCCGGTCTTATGTCCTGGAAACCCCGGTCGAGCAGGATGTCGAATTGCGCAGCGAGCGCGTCCATATCGAGCGCCGCCCCGTGGATCGTCCCGCCGGCGACGCCGATTTCCGCGAGCAGACGATCGAGGCGCGGGAATATACCGAGACCCCGGTCGTCCAGAAGGAAGCCCGCGTGGTCGAGGAGATCAACCTGAACAAGGACGTGGAATCGCATGTGGAAACCGTGCGTGACACCGTCCGCAAGACCGAGGTCGAGATCGAGGACGATCGCGACACCATCCCCGGCGGAAACCCGGATCGCGACCGCACCTGACAACAGGCGGACAAAACGACGAGAGGGGCGGCCGCAAGGCCGCCCTTTCCTTGCAGGCAACCCGTCGGGGTCTTTCGGCCATGGTTCCGCCCGGAGGACGTCGCTCTCGCTGCGTTCACGGCAACTCGACACCTATTCCGCAAGACAGAGACTGATACTGCCGGAGCCGCGGCGGATGCGCCTTGCGCCGCCCGTGAACGTCGCAGCCATCGCCCGCATGGCAACGGGCCCGGCTTTCCTCATTCCGTCCGGCACGCGGTCCCGCTGAAAAGCGCGCTGCGGGCGGTCTTTCCAAAATGGGTCTGCGCCTGTCGCGGCGGATTCACCAGGGCTCATTCCCCCGAGGCCGGCCCGCGTCCCCCGTCACTGACACAGCCGGAATCCGCCGCGCCGCGCCTTGATGTCCAGATGCAGGTGGTCGTCATGGGCGGCATTGCTGCCCGGACCCAGGACGGTGCTGAAGAACAGGCAGGCCGAACCCTGCACCGCCTTTTGAAACGCGGCCGCCATGTCCCCCCGGTCGGGGGCCGGCCGGATGGGCAGGCTGGTGCCGTCATCCAGCAGAAAGCCTGCGATGTCGATCGCATTGCCGGTCGCATGTTCGGACAGGCGCGCGTTGCTGGCACCGCCCACTATGGCGCGGCACTGCCAGGCCGTGCCCAGTTCGATGCCCACGATCCGCGGCGCGCCCGGCAGATGCGCCGCCGCCGGAACCACCGCCTCGCGCATCCATCCCGCCAGCGCCCGCGCCGTATCGCAGCGCAGATCGGCCGCCCCGGACAGGGCGATACCCGGCAGGATGCGGCTGACCCGCAGCGGCCGGGCGATGCCGCAGTCGCGTTCGGTCGCATCGCGCAGCAGCGGCATCCGTTCGTAATCGACGCCCTGCAGCGTCAACGCCAGCCGGCAGGCGGCAAAGTCGAAATCGCTTTCCCGCAGGCTGTCGGGCAGGGACGGAGGCAGGGGACCGGCAAGCGCGGGCCCTGCGGCGGTGCTGTCTGGCGCGCCCGTGTCAGCCGGTCTGTCC
>CALLYR010000441.1 GCA_937859005.1 uncultured Paracoccus sp.
GAAGCCTGTCCCGCGCCATTTCCCGCCTGTCCGTCTGCCTGCATGGCCCGCGCCCGAATCATCCGCCCCGTCACAGGTCAGACTGGCAGGCAAAGCTTGCGAAAACGTTTACGCCGTTCAGACCGTCAGACCGTGACGTCCGGCCAGATCGGTGAAGAACTGCCACGCCACCCGGCCCGACCGCGCCCCGCGCGTCGCCTGCCATTCGATCGCCTCGGCCCGCAGCGCGTCGGGCGCGATGTCCAGACCGTAAGCGGCGCAATATCCCCGGATCATCGCCAGATATTCGTCCTGCCCGCAGGGATGGAACCCCAGCCACAGGCCGAAACGGTCGGACAGCGAGACCTTTTCCTCGACCGCCTCGGCGGGATGGATGGCGGTGGACCGCTCGTTCTCGATCATGTCGCGCGGCATCAGATGGCGGCGGTTCGAGGTAGCGTACAGAACCACATTTTCCGGCCGTCCGGCCAGGCCCCCGTCCAGAACGGCCTTCAGGGATTTGTACTGCCCATTGTCATGGGAAAACGACAGATCGTCGGCGAACAGCAGGAAGCGGCGGTCCGACGCGCCCAGCAGCGCCAGCAGCTGCCCCACCGAATCCAGATCGTCGCGGGCGATTTCCACCAGCACCAGCGGCAGATCCTGCGCCAGCGCCTCGGCATGAACCGCCTTGACCAGCGAGGATTTTCCCATCCCCCGCGCGCCCCACAACAGCGCATTGTTGGCCGCATGGCCGCGCGCGAACTGCAGCGTATTGGCCAGCAACGTGTCGCGCGCCCGGTCGATGCCGACCAGCAGTTCCAGATCCACCCGCGCGACCCGCGGCACCGGCACCAGCCGATCGGGGGCGGTGTGCCAGGCATAAGCGTCGGCCTCGGCAAAGCTGGGTGCGGGGGCCGGCGGAGGCGCCAGCCGGTCCAGCGCATCGGCGATGCGGTCCAGCGCGGTCGCGGTCACGTCACGCATCGTCGTCGAACCACAGGCCCTCGGCGCGCAACTGCGCCTCGCGCTTGGTCTCGATCCGCTTCACCAGCTGGATCGCGATCTCGTAAAGACCATAGATGACCGAGAACAGCACGATCTGGCTGACTATGTCGGGCGGCGTCACCATCGCGGCCAGCACCAGGATCAGGATCACCGCATAGCGGCGCATGGACGACAGCCCCCTGGACGACACCAGCCCCGCCTTGCCCATCAGCGTCAGCGCCACGGGCAACTGGAACGACAGGCCGAAGGCCAGGATGAACTTCGTCGTCAGCGACAGATATTCGCTGATCGAACCCTGGAACACGATTCCCGCCATCTTGGGATCGGCCGTCACCGGCGCCTTGGGGTCGTCGGGCAACTGCAACGGCCCGCTCTGGAAGCCCAGGAAGAAGTCGAAGGCCCAGGGCAGGATCACGTAATAGGCGAAGGCCGCCCCCAGCAGGAACATCACGGGCGAGGCGATCAGGAACGGCAGGAACGCCTGTTTTTCCGACCGGTAAAGCCCCGGCGCGATGAAGCGCCACAGTTGATAGGCGATGATCGGGAAGGCCAGGATGAAGCCGCCGAACATCGCGATCTGCATGGCCAGGAAGAATCCCTCCTGCACCTTCAGCATGATCAGCCCGCATTCCTGCCCGCGCTTGGCCAGCGCACCGCAGATCGGTTGTGTCAGGAAGTTGAAGACCGGCTGCCAGACGAAATAGCACAGGATCGCGGCCACGACGAAGGCCAGCACGGACCAGATCAGCCGCGTGCGCAGTTCGGCCAGATGCTCGATCAGCGGGGCCGAACTGTCGTCGATCTGGTCGGGGCGATTGGGAAGCGAGGCCAAGTGTCAGCTCCGGTCGCCGCGGCGGACGGCATGCAGGCGGCGAGCGCCGGTGCGGGGCGCGGGATCCGGCGCACCCGATGCCGCCGAAGCCTGGGTCACGTCGGCCGTCACGGAAGAAGCGGGGGCAGCAGGGGGGGGCTGGACACCGGCTGCAGGGGTCGCCCCCGGACGCGGCGTGGCGGCGGAGTTCCGTACCGGTTCCAGCGGGTCCCATTTCTCGAACTTGTCGGCGGCGCGGCCCAGCGCATCCAGCCCCAGCCCGCGCGGACTGGTCGCCTTCTGCAGGTCACGCAGTTCCTTTGTCGCGTCGTCCAGGCCCGAAGCCCTGGCCGCATCCTCCATCGCGCTGGAAAACTCGCGCGCCATGCCGCGGGCGCGGGCGGTGATCCGGCCCAGCGTATGAAACATCTGCGGCAAGTCACGCGGACCGATCACGATCAACGCGACGACGCCGATCAGCAGCAGTTCGCTCCAACCTACGTCCAGCATGGCAGGCCTGCGCCTTTGTCCTGCGCCATTACAGCCGGTCGGCGTCGCGCGGAGTCACGTCGCGCAGCGCTTCGGCCGAACGGGCGCGGGCGCGTTCGGCTTCGGCCTGGACGCGGTCGGCCTCGGCGCGGGCACGGGCGGCGGCCGCCTCCAGTTCGTCCGCGGCGCGGTCATTGGCGATGGCGGCGCGTTCGGCGGGCGTGTCGCCTGCGCGCTCGACTTCGTCGGCGCCTTCGCGGACGCCTTTCTTGAAGGCGGTGATCCCCTTGCCGACTTCGCCCATCAGCGAGGACACCTTGCCCCGGCCGAACAGGACCAGGACCACGATGGCGATGAGCAGCAGCGCCATGGGTGAGGGTGCGTGCATGTTGTCTCTCCGTTCCCGGGGGGCAGCGGGCCCCTTGCGGCATCTTCGCCGTTCCCCGCATATAGGCTGTGCCTGCCGGGTCTGAAAGCCCCCAAACGCGGGCGATCGTCCCGCATCACAGGCCGCACGTCCGAAACGCACCGACTGCATGAATGATGAATTCGCCCGCTTTGCCTATCTGGCCGCCCTGCTGCTGTTTCTGGGCGGGTTCCTGCTGATCGAATTCCGCCGCAGCCCCGGCCGGACCTCGCGCGGGGTGCTGGCCTGGGGATTGATTTTCCTCGCCTTGATCGCAGGCGCCGGTCTGTGGGAGGACGTGCGGAACCGTGTCGCCCCCCGTCAACAGATCGTGAGTTCGGCGCGGATCGAGGTGCCGCTGGGCAATGACGGCCATTTTCATCTGGTGGCCGAGGTGAACGGCACGCCGGTCCGATTCGTCGTCGATACCGGCGCATCCTCGCTGGCCCTGCGCGAACGTGACGCAGGCCGCGCGGGCATCGACCCGGACCGGCTGGCCTTTGCAGGCCGCGCGCAGACGGCGAACGGGTTGGTGGACACCGCGGCGGTGCGGCTCGATTCCGTGCGCATCGGCCAGATCGAGGACCGCAACGTCCCCGCCATCATCATCCGGGGCGAGCTGGACCGGTCGCTGATGGGCATGGATTACCTGCGCCGTTTCGCCCGCGTGGGGTTCGAGGACGACCGGCTGATCCTCGAACGCTGACCGCGGCCGGTCGGCGCCCAAGGAGAGGGCGCTCAGGGTCTCAGCGTCTGGATGGTCACATAACCCAGGCCGGGCCCGATCCACTGGCGCGACACGCCGATGCCGCCGCCCGACACCAGATAGCTGTTCTGGAACCTCGCGCCGTGGCCCTGGCAATCCTCGACCATCACACCCGCCTTGGGTCCGGGACCGATGGTGCAGTCAAAGACCAGCGGCCGTTCCAGCCCGTCGCCGGTGTAATAGCGCATGATCCGCTGAGCCGAGCCCGAGCGGCCCGCACGGATCAGGGCTGCGGCCTGCCCGGCTTCGGCCACCGACAGGTCGTTGCCCAGGCCGCGGGTGCCGACGACCATGCCGCCGCGCAGGATCAGCGCCTGTTCGTTGCTGGTCATATAGGTGCGCATGCCGCCGTTCTCGCCGGTCAGCGCCAGGACCTGCGTCGTGTTCAGGGATTCCAGCCCGGCCAGAATCAGCGGACCCTTGTTGACCGACAGCGCCTCGGCCGCCATCCGCGCCGGATCGGGTGCAGGTGCGGGGGTCCTTGCAGCCGCCCGTTCTGCGGCGATCTGGCCCAGCGCCTGCCGGGTCATCCCCAGCGCCGAGGGGCCTTCGTTGCCCATGTTGCCGCATCCGGCCAGCGCGGCCAGCAGGGCGATTGCGGCCGCGCCGCGTCCGATATGACCGCTCATCGCCAGAATTTCCCCCAACCGTCATACATCTTGGCCGAATGGCTGTCGCGGATCGTGTTGTAAAGGCGGCCGTCCACCTTGACCCGCTGGCCGCCGTCGCGGTTGAGCGAACTGATCGTGCCGCCCACGGTGCGCAGCGACGGCTCGCCCACGCCCCAGGCCAGCGGCACGCGGATGGTCACGCCCTTGTCGAAGGACCCTTCGCCGAATTCCTCGTCGCTGAGGTCGGTCTTGGTCAGATAGGCCCCGACTTCCCAGCCATTGGCGAATTCCCGCGTCAGCGTCAGGGTCGCGCCCACGTCGCCGGCCAGATACTTGCCCGCGTCGATCTGGCCCACGAAGCCCTGCCCGAATTCGTAATAGGCCGACACATGGCCGGTCGTGGCCTCGTAATCCAGGAACTGGAACGCGTCCTCGTAATCGCGCTTGCGGACGCGGTTGATTTCCACGCCCAAGCCCAGCGGCGAGTTGACGGGCTTCCACAGCGCCTCGGCCGAGACGCCGCCGTACATCTTTTCCAGAAGCCCCCCGGTCAGGCGGGTATAGATCGTGTCGGTCGGCCGCGCATACCAGTTCAGCGTCAGTTCCGGCACCTGCAGGCTGTCGTTGCCCGAATACATCCGGCTGTCCGACCGCACGCGATAGACGCCGTTGTTGCCTTCCGTGATCTCGTCGTCGGTCAGGGCCAGGTATTCATCGACCGTATAGGTTCCCGGCGCCTCCTGATCGGCATTGCCGAAGGCGCGCTGGCGGACGGTGCCCTTGGCGACCAGCCCCGGCAGCAGTTCGTATTTCACCGATGCGGCGCCGCCGATCTCATAACGGAAGGGCTCGTCGGGGTCGAACAGCCCGGTGGACAGATAAGGTTTGATCGCCCACTGGAACCGCGGCAGCATCCCCGGCGTCGGCACCAGCCCCGCGGGGCGCGGATCGGCGTCGGTCAGGACCGCCGCGGCGGCGATCTGCCCGGCCTCGGTATTCTCCAGCCGCTCGACGTCGGACCGGCGCAGCGTCACCGACGATGTGGGAATCCCGTCCTCGACCGAGGTGATGACCAGCGTTTCCACCGAGGGCGGCAGGGCGCGGGTCATCAGGCGGGCGGTGCGGCCCACGGCCTCGGCCTGCTGGATATAGCGGTTGTTGCGGATGCGCACCTCGGCCCGGTTGGACGACAGCGCCATGGATTCAAGCTGCTGGCCTTCCTTGGCCAGCGCATCCCCCAGCGCCTTCTGGATCGCGGGCTGCGCGGTGGGGTCCGCAGACCACGCGCCTGACCAGCCTTCGGGATCGGCGGCGGGGGCGGGGCGCGGGCGCACCGGCGCGGGGGCCTTTTCCAGCCCCGAGGGATAGGGCGCCTGCCGCGGGTTCAGCGCCATGCTGACCTGCAACCCCACATGCGTGCCGCCCAGAAGATAACCCGAGACCTGATAATTCTGCCCGGCCTGCCATGTCAGCCCCAGGTTCAGATTCGTGCGCAGCTCTTCGTCGTCGCTGAGCCAGGCGGTGCGGGCGCAATCCTCGGCCCGCCCGGTTTCGCAGGCATAGTCGTCGCCCGACCATTCGGCCGCCAGCGTCAGGCGGTCCGTGGCCTTCCACTGCACCCCGGCAAAGGGCGCGACATCGCCCTTGAACCAGGCATCCGCGTTCAGCTTGCCCCCCGTGCCCTCGTCCGGTCCGGGGCGGTCGCCGAAGGGGGCGCCGATGCTGCCCGAGCTGGCCAGCCGCCCCCAGCCCAGACCGGCCGACACCCGCAGCCGCGGGCTCAGCGTCTTGGTCGCGACGATGTATTCCGACGAATAGAACCCCGTGCCGATCGCGTCCTGCAGCCCGACCGCCACGGCGGGCCGCCAACCATCCCGCGATTCGTCCAGCAGTTGCAGCCGCAAGTCCAGCGAACGGTCGCGGACATAGCCGCGACTCTGTTCGGTGCTGTCGAACCGGCCATAGCGCAGCGCCACACTGACCCGCGGTAACGCCTGGAAGGTCAGCCCGACCCGGCTGTCCACCTGCGAATACGACAAGGTTGCGCCCAGCGTCGCATCGGGCATCATCTCGGCCGTGGGCGTGTCGATCAGTCCCGGCAGGGCATAGCGGTTCATCGCCGCCCCGATCATCGGTTCGGCCTGCGCGCCGGGCAGCGGGATCAGGGCCAGCGCCGCCGCGGGGTTCTGCGCCACGGCGCCGCGGCCGCTGCGCAGCATGTGGGCGTAGTTGTACATGCCCCAGTCCA
>CALLYR010000442.1 GCA_937859005.1 uncultured Paracoccus sp.
CTGCCCGCGATCCTGTCCAACCTGCGCATCCCCGCCGTCGCCGCCCCCATGTTCATCGTATCGGGACCCGAGCTGGTCATCGCCCAATGCAAGGCGGGTATCGTCGGCAGCTTTCCGGCACTGAACGCGCGCGAGGCCGAGGGCGAGCCGTCGCTGCTGGACGCCTGGCTGACCCGCATCAGCGAGGAACTGGACCGCCACAACCAAGCCAACCCCGACCGCCCGGCGGCGCCCTTTGCGGTCAACCAGATCGTCCACCGCTCGAACGCGCGGCTGGAACGCGACATCGAGATCTGCCACCGCCACAGGGTGCCGATCTGGATCACGTCCCTCGGCGCGCGGGTCGAGGTGAACGAGGCTGCCCACGACTGCGGCGGCATCACGCTGCACGACATCATCAACGCGACCTTCGCAAGGAAGGCGCTGGACAAGGGCGCGGACGGCCTGATCGCGGTCGCGGCGGGCGCGGGCGGCCATGCAGGCGGGCAGTCGCCCTTTGCGCTGATCCAGGAAATCCGGGAATTCTTCGATGGGCCGCTGCTCTTGTCCGGCGCGATCGCAACGGGGCGCGCGATCCTTGCGGCGCAGGCGGCGGGGGCGGATCTGGCCTATGTCGGCAGCCCCTTCATCGCCACGGACGAGGCGAATGCGGTGCCCGCCTACAAGCGGATGATCGTGGATTCGGGGGCCGAGGACATTGTCTATACGCCCGTTTTCACCGGCATCCACGGCAATTACCTGAAACCCTCGATCCAGGCAGCGGGAATGGACCCCGATGCACTGGGATCGGCCGATCCTTCCGCGATGGATTTCGGCAAGGCGAGCCACAAGGCCAAGGCCTGGAGCCAGATCTGGGGCTCGGGCCAAGGGATCGGGGCGGTCAAGGCCGTGACACCTGCGGCGGCGCTGGTGGAGCGTCTGGCGACCGAATACGCTGCGGCGAAACGGGCGCTGTGCGCGGGCTGAGGCGCATGATCTGCGGACGGCCCGCGCGCCCCGGCATCTTCCGCTGTCGCAGGGATTCGGGGTCCTTCCGGGAAGCAGGAGCAAGTGGGTGCACCAGCCCCGGTACGCCCCTGCAGGATCGGCGAGCCTGCCCCGGAGGGCAGGGCGGCACCTTGAATCCTTCTTGTCCGATTGCCTTCCATGCAACTCTGCCTGCCCATTCTACCGAGCAGAAAGGAGCCGCCTGTCCTTGCATGAGGAGCAAGAACGATCCGGATCCTGGCAGGACAGAGAGGATTCGTTCTTTGCTTGCGGCTGCCTTGCCTGGTGAATCCGGGTATGAGATTTGTTCCGATCCCGATCGGATCATATGCTGGTCCTGATCGGCTGGCTGCCGATGCCGGGTTGACCCCCATGCAGAAGCAAAAGGCGCGGCATGATTCGATTTCTCCCTGATCGCGCTGTTGCAAGCTGCCGTGAGCGCACTTGGCTTCATGTTCGTCACAACTCGTGAGGCTGTCGGATCGGCGCTCTGGGGCCGGCGCGCCCGGAAACCAGTCTTCGCAGCTTTCTGTTGCTGCTGGGTGGCATGCTGATGCCCGTTGCGGGCTCCATTGGCCTGGTGAACCCGATTCCATATGTCCGGCAGCGGGTTCTGAGCCCTTCCATTCCTCTCCAAAGCCACGCTGATCGGCGTTCCGAGCAGGTTGGTTCTGGGGGCTATTTCAACATTCGTCATCAATCCGGGGTATGCGAAGGCGGCTTTCGAAAAAGCGCAAGGACGACAACCCTGGCATGAGCATCGCAAGGCAGCTTCGTCCTGCCTGGAAGGGCATGCCCTCGCAAGCGGTGCCCGCGGTCGGACGGGGGCCTGACAGCCCGCACCCTGATGGAAAAGCCGCCCCGCCGGGTCTGTTCCGGCGGGGCGCGCGGGGTGGGACGAGGTTGCGCGGCGGGGGGACCCAGGGTCTGTTCCTGTGGGTCTGTCCCGGCGCCCCTTGGCTCACCCTTCGGCGAGCTGCCGTCCTGTTGCGCTTCGATACCAGGCGCGGATCGTCTCGCGCTCCTGCGGCTCGATGAAGCTTGCGTTGGCGGGCGGCATGGCGTCGGTGGCGCCGGCCTGCAGGAAGATGTCGCGCGCCGCCGCCGCCACCTGCCCGGCCGTCTCCAGATGCACGCCCCGCGGCGCCTTGGCGATCCCTTCCCACGAGGGCGCGGCCGCATGGCACATCGAGCAGCGTCCCTGAATGATGCCCGTCACCTCCTCGAAACCCGGCGCCGCGGCAAACCGCGCCGCCGCGGGCGACAGGGCCGCAGCCTGCGCCTCCTCCCCGGCCCCCGCCGCGGCCGCATCCGCCTGCAGCCCCGCCATCGACAGCCACACGCAGGCCGCAAACAGCGCCGCCGTCACCCCCCAGCTCCACCACGCCATGCCCTTGCCCGCATGCATGGTGTTGAAGAAGTGCCGGATCGTCACCCCCATCAGGAACACCAGACCCGCGATCACCCAGTTCCACTCGGTCGCGAACACCAGCGGATAGTGGTTCGACAGCATCAGGAACACGACCGGCAGCGTCAGATAGTTGTTGTGGGTCGAGCGCAGCTTGGCGATCTTGCCGTATTTCGGGTCGGGCGCCCGGCCCGCCTTCAGGTCCGCCACCACGATGCGCTGGTTGGGCATGATCACGAAGAACACGTTCGCCGTCATGATCGTGGCGGTGAAGGCGCCCAGATGCAGCATCGTCGCCCGGCCCGTGAACACCTGGTCATAGGCCCAGCCCATCACCATCAGCACCCCGAACAGGATCAGCATCAGCACCGTCGGACGCTCGGCCAGGGCCGACCTGCACAGCCGGTCATAGATCAGCCAGCCGAGGGTCAGCGACGCCGCCGAGATCAGCATCGCCTGCCAGGGCAGCAGTTCAAGCTTGGCCGGGTCGATCAGGAACAGCTCCGCCCCCGCCCAGTAGGTCAGCATCAGGAGCGCCGCCCCGCTGAGCCAGGTCGAGTAGCTTTCCCACTTGAACCAGGTCAGGTGCTCGGGCATCCGCTCGGGCGCGACCAGGAACTTGCGGATGTGATAGAAGCCGCCGCCGTGGACCTGCCACTCCTCGCCATGCGCCCCCGCCGGCAGGTCGGGCGCACGGCGCAGGCTCAGATCCAGCGCGATGAAGTAAAAGCTCGACCCGATCCACGCGATCGCCGTCACCACATGCAGCCACCGAACCCCCGCCGAAGCCCACTCCCACAAAACAGGATCCATCAGCTGCCCCT
>CALLYR010000443.1 GCA_937859005.1 uncultured Paracoccus sp.
GCCCATGCCCGAGGGGCCGACTGTCGTGCGCGACGGCGAGCCGCTGCGCATCACCGCGCGCGAACGGATCGAACTGCACTGCGGCAAGGCATCCATCATCATGGAGGCGGACGGCCATATCACCATCCGCGGGACGTATCTGGTCAGCCACGCCTCGGCCTCGAACCGCATCCGGGGCGGCTCGATCAACCTGAACTGATGTATCCCCCGGCCCCCGTCCTGCCCGAAATGCTGCGCCAGCACGCGGAACAGGCGGCGTTCCTGTGGACGGTCTATGACCGGGCGATGCTGTTCCCCGAGGAAAACCCGGAACTGGACGCCCTGCGCCTTGCCCGCCTGCTGGAACGGCTGGAGGCGCATCTGGACGGACTGCGGGTGGCCGGTGCGGAAGGGTTGCGGGTGGCCGAGGCGAGGTTTGCGGAATACCCCGAAGCGGGGGAGCTGTTCGTCGTGCGGATGCTGCAGCCGGAGGCAGAGGGGCTGCGGGTGGCCGGGTTGGAGTGGGGGCGGGTCAGAGCGTATCTGGCGGCAAACTTGCCGCTCAGCCCCTGATGCCATCCGGCCTATAGCGGATCGAAGTCAAGCGGTGCGCGCTCGACCAGGTTTTCGAGGGTGTTGTTGAGCCGAAGATGAATCCAGTCGCGTCCGTCGAAGACGTAAACCGCATAGCCGGCATTGATCGTCAGAAGATCGTTGGCAAGATTCATGTTGAAGGCATATCCGGTTTCGAACCTGGGCCGGAACCCGCTGCCTTCGCGGATATGGATGCCGAACTCGTCGTCACCCCAGTATTCGACTCCCCTGAATTCCGCGACCGAATAGAAATCCGATTGCGCGCCCTCTGCCCGCTGCAGCTCATCGCCCATGACGATCAGACCGACACCATCGGCGCAAGCCAGCAGGACGGTGCCGTCGTCCTTTACGGCCAAGGCCCGGATGGATTCGTCGCTGCCAAGATCGATGCGCGTAAAGCTCTCGCCGTTTCCAGAAAGAAACGTTCCATAATCGCCCGCAGCAAAGCCGGTTCCGGGCTGCGGGAAAGACATCGCATTCAAGGTCTGGTCGGTGCGCGTAACGAGCTGCCGATAGGTTCCGTTCAAAAACCGGAAAGCCTCGCCTTTATCGCCGAAAACGACGACCGATTCCCGGTCGTATCCGGCCAGGTTAGGCAAGTAGGAATCAGACGCGAAATGGTGAAACGTCATTTCACCATCCCGGATCAGATGGATATAACCACCGCTCGCCAGAACGAAGTGCAGATGCGGGGTTTCGGCGTGATAGTCCAGAGAACTGCTGTCGAATTCGTGCAATACGTCGTAACGGATCGGATCAACAGTCATGTCCACCCGAAGCAGGGCCGAGGCCTCGATGCCCTCGTCGTCGCTGCGGGCGCTTACAAGAAGGAATACCGCGTCCTTCGAGAAGCAGAAGGCATTCGTGATGTCACAATCCCCGTCCTCCGTTGCCAGCACCTGAGGCAAGTATTCCATTTCCTGTCTCCCTTCCATTAGCAACCGTGGCACTTCTGAGCTTTTGGAGCCTTGCAGATTCCCTTTGTACAGATCGGTTTTGCCCTTGTGTCGTCAATTTTCTTCTGCGCCTGCTCTTTGGTATCGCCGGGCTTGACATCGGCCAGATAGGCCAGATTGATGAGCTTCAGGCATTCGAGGATCTGCTCGCGTTCTTTTTGCGTCTTTTTCGTCTTGTCCGTCTTGGGATGATGCTCGACTGTCGCTTCTGCCCCGATGTCGGTGAACGCTCCTGCTGTCGGGGGCACGCAGGCCCTCTTGCAAGAGACAGAACCCGTTTTCTTGTTCTTGCAGCCAGCTCGTCCTTTGTTGAGCAGATCCTCGACTTTCTTCGTTTTCAAGTCGTGAGGCATGTCCTTCTTGGATCGCTCGCCTTTCTTTTTCTTCATTCTCTTAGCCTCCATACAGATGCAGGGAGCATCGTCCTGATCGTATTTTGGCCATTTCTTCTTGCAGGCGCTTCCGCCCGTTCTGTCGGCCATGAAGCCTGCCGCTTGAGCGGTATGTTCCGATTCCTTGCCGGTAGTGGTATAGTCGCAAGGGCTTTTGCTGTGCGGGTGGCCCTGCAATTCGGCATAGATCGCCTTGCAGTCGCCACCCGCAGCATTCAGCAATGCAATTTCCACCCAAGGCGGGGCGTTGCCGCATGGAGAGGCATGGTTATGCGTCGCCAGATCGCTAAAGCGGATCACCGGCTCTCCGTCGAATTTCACGTCAGGCGACCACGAGTTGAAATACTTCTTTCCCGTGTTCTTCGACGTGATGATGCCCTTCTTCGCCGCGCAGCCGGCCTCGGTTCCCGAGGTCTTCGCCTCGTCCGACTTGTTCTTCACATTCACCGTCTTGCCGCCGATGAACACCGTCCCGGTGCCGTTTTCCGTATCCGACGCCATGCCGAAGCTGGGATAGGGCACCGGCACGCCCGGCGGCGTCGCCGGGTTCTCGGGGGGCGTGAAGCAGGTGTCGGGAAAGGCCGCGATGGTCTTGGCGTCCACCGCCTTGCCGCTGATCTCCAGCCCGTTGGCGAAGACGCCGCTCATGACATGGCCCTTGCCCCGAAACGGTCCTCGACCGACACCCGCCGCGCCGGACCGCGCGCTTCGTGCAGCACCGCCGCCCCGCAGGCGCCGTCGTCGCCCGAGGCCTCGATCAGCACCGGCGAGCCCGGCGCATATCCCTTGCGCGCGGCCGCCAGCGCCATGCCCAGCATCACCGGCACCACCGCCGCGCCGATGTTGCCCAGGCTCTCGGCCGGGCTCCACAGGTCCTGAAAGGCCGTCCTGCCGCGTTCCAGCCGCAGGCTCATCAGCGCGGCCTGCCTGAAGAAATACTGTTCCCCCGGCAGGTCCGAGATGCGGTATTCGACATGGGCAAGATCGCATTGCGCCTCGTCCAGCGCGGCGCGATAGGCGGCGGCCATGCCGTCGCCGCGCAGGGGCAGGTCCTCGCCGTCCTCGCCCTTGCCGTTGCCAAGGAACGCCGCCTCGCGCGCAAGGCCGAGGCCGGTCAGCCGCAGCAGCCCCCCCTGCCCCAGCAGCACCGCCGCCGCCGCCTCGCCGGGGATGAAGCCGTCGGCGTTGCCCTGCTCCAGCAGGCGGTCCAGCCTCGCGTAATGCGCGATTGCCGGGCCGGTCAGATAGCTGTCGAGACCCAGGACGATCGCCTGTTCCGCCTGTCCCGCGCCGATCATGCGCCGCGCCCGGTCGAGCGCGACGAAGCCCGAGGGCCGCCCGTGCTGGACCACATGCGCGCGCCGTTCGGGCAGGCGCAGGATCGCGGCCAGCGTCCGCAGCAGCGTGGCCGGATCGGCGACCGGACGACCCGGACGGGTTTCCTCGGCCAGGCACAGGATCAGCGCGGCGTCCCGCGCGCCCGGTTCCTGCCGCAGGATGTCGGCCAGCGCGCCCGCGGCCAGATGCGCCATGCGGCGCGGGCCGATCCAGTGGCGCGGCAGCGGCACCGCCGCCCCGATCCGCCAGCCGCCCGAGGCGAGGAAGCGTGTCTCGGCGAAGCCGTCCAGATGCGCCCGGATCGCCGCCGCGGACGAGGCCCCGTCAAGCCCCACCGCCGTCACCATTCCCGCCGCCTGGACGCCGATCATGGCACGGTTTCCTCGTCCACCACGGCAGGCAGGCGCAGATAGCCGCGTCCCTCGCGCTCGGCCCGACCCAGGCACGCGAGAATTCGGCCAGGGTGCGGCGGACGGGCACCTGCACGCGCCAGACCAGCATGAACACCCGCGCCTCGGCGTCGATCAGCAGGCTGTCGGGCAGCGGCTGGCCGTCAAGGCAGACATCCGCGCCGCGCCAGATGCGGATCGGCAGGCGGGTGTCGGGCAGCCGGAACGCCTCGCGCCCGCGCGGGGTCAGATGGACCAGAACGACCGGGGTGAATGGCGCAAGCGGGGCGATCTGCTGGTCGGGGGGCGCCATCTGGTAATAGCGCTCGTCGAAGTCGGGGGGCAGGAAGGGCGCGATATTGTCCACCCAGTTCTGGTCATAGGTGCCGCCGAAGGGCAGGCGCAACGGCCAGCCGCGCCCGTATGGGCCCAGTGCCATCGGCCGATAGGTGCCATAGGGGGATGTCACCTCCTCGCCCGGCGCCTCGGTGTTGGGCAGCGCCAGCCCGGCCGGATCGCCGCCCGTGGCGGTGGCAAAGCCCAGGCCCACGGGATTTCCGGCATGGACCGGCACATCCGGTCCGGGCGGGCGGCTGCGGTCGGGGCCGCCGAACGCAGTGTCATAGGAAAACGGCATCCACGTAAAGGGGTAAGGCCGGGTCGCGGTGATCGCCGGACCAAGCGTGCGCCATTCGCGCTGGCCCACCACGTCGAACTGCTTGGACCAGTTGCCCACCGCAAGCCC
>CALLYR010000444.1 GCA_937859005.1 uncultured Paracoccus sp.
GCATCTCGCGCCAGCGCTATTGGGGCTGTCCGATCCCGGTCGTCCATTGCGACGCCTGCGGCACGGTGCCAGAGGCGCGGGACAACCTGCCCGTCCTGCTGCCGCGCGATGTCAGCTTCGACGTGCCCGGCAATCCTCTGGACCGGCATCCCGCATGGCGGCGCACCATCTGCCCGAAATGCGGGGCCGCGGCCCGGCGCGAGACGGACACGATGGACACCTTCGTCGATTCGTCGTGGTATTACGCGCGCTTCACCGCGCCCCATGCAAAAACGCCGACCGACCGGCCTGAGGCCGATTACTGGATGAACGTGGACCAGTATATCGGCGGCATCGAGCACGCGATCCTTCACCTGCTCTATTCCCGCTTCTTCGCGCGGGCGATGGTGAGGACGGGACATCTGCCGGAAAGCGCGAAAGAGCCGTTCGATGCGCTGTTCACGCAAGGGATGGTGACGCACGAGATCTATTATCAGGACTACTCGATCGGTGTTGATCCCGAGGCTAATTCGTTAATCGTGAGACGAACGTTCTACCTGCCGGAAGAGGTGACAAAGAACGCCGAGGGACGTGCCTTCCTAAAGGCAAACGGCAACCCTGTCGAAATCATCCCGTCAGCCAAGATGTCCAAGTCGAAAAAGAACGTCGTGGACCCGGTGAACATCGTGGAATCCTTCGGCGCCGACACCGCGCGCTGGTTCATGCTGTCCGACAGCCCGCCCGAACGGGACGTGGAATGGACCGCCGCCGGGGCCGAGGCGGCGGCCAAGTTCCTCGCCCGCGTCTGGCGTCTGGCGGATGAAACCGGCGCCGACGGCCGCGACGACCCGGCCCTGACCCGCGCCACCCACCGCGCCATCGACGAGGTGACGCGCGGGGTCGAGGGCTTTGCCTTCAACAAGGCGGTCGCCAAGATCCATGAACTCGCCAATGCGGTGTCGAAATCGCCCGCCTCGGGCGAGCCGCGCCGCGCGTCCTTGCGGGTCATGGCGCAGTTGATGGCGCCCATGGTCCCCCATCTGGCCGAGGAGGTCTGGGCGAAATCGGGCGGCGCGGGCATGGTGGTGGACGCGCCCTGGCCCCAGGCCGACCCTGCGGCCCTGCAGGACGATTCCGTCACCCTGCCCATCCAGATCAACGGCAAGCGACGGGGAGAAATCACCGTGCCCCGCGACATGGCCCAGGCGGATGTCGAGGCCGCGGTCCTGGCGGATGCCGATGTGCAGCGATTCCTGGGCGGCAAGGCACCGAAGAAGCTGATCGTGGTGCCGGGACGGATCGTCAATGTGGTGGCGTAAGGTCCCGCTGGCCGGGGCGCTGGTGCTGGCGGCCTGCGGGTTTTCGCCCGCTTACGGCCCCGGCGGCGCGGGAACCCGGCTGCACGGACAGGTGCATGTGGCCGATCCGCGGACCACGGACGACTATGCCTTCCTGCGCCGGTTGACGGAACGGCTGGGACCGGAACAGGCCGCGCGGTACGACCTTGTCTATGAATTGCGCATCGCCGCGGTGCCGCAGGCGATCAGCCCGGACGAGGTGACGACGCGCTGGTCCCTGAACGGCACCGCCGTCTATGAACTGACCGACGCGGCCAGCGGCGCGACGGTCGCGCGGGGCGAGGTCAGCAGCTTTGCCAGCCATTCGACCGTGGGCACCGTGATCGCGACCGTGGCCGCCGAACAGGACGCCCGCAACCGGCTGGCGGTGATGCTGGCCGACCAGGTGGTGACGCGTCTGCTGGTCGCGGTGCCGGCGCGGTGATCCTCAAGGGCGCCGAGATCGCGCGCTATCTGGCCCGGCCCGACCCGACCCGGCCGGCGCTGCTGATTTACGGCCAGGACGCGATGCGGGTGGCGCTGAAGCGGGCCGAGGCGGTCGCCGCCCTGACCGGCCCCGATGCCGACACGGAAATGCGCCTGACCCGGCTGGCGGGGCCTGACCTGCGCAAGGACGGGGCGGCGCTTCTGGATGAAATCAAGGCGGTGGGATTTTTCCCCGGCCCGCGGGTGGTGCTGGTCGAGGAGGCGAATGACGCGAGCGCCCCCGCCATCGCGAGCGCACTGGCCGGCTGGACGCATGGCGATGCGGTGATCGTCGCGACCGCCGGCGCGCTGGGGAAAACCTCCGCCCTGCGCAAGCTGTTCGAGCCCCATCCCGCGGCCGTCGCCGCCCCCATCTATGACGACCCGCCGGGCGAGGAGGAGATCGCCCGCTGGCTGGCGGGCGCGGGCCTGCGCGCGGTGCCGCCTGCGGCGATGCGCGACCTGACGGCTCTGGCGCGCGCGCTCGATCCCGGCGATTTCCGTCAGACGGTCGAACGGATCGGGCTTTACAAATACGGCGACGACAGTCCCCTGACCCCGGACGAGATCGCGGCCCTCGCCCCCGCCACGGTCGAGGCCGAGGTGGACGATCTCATCGAGGCCGCGGCCGAGGGGCGGGCGGACGAACTGGGGCCGCTGATGCGGCGGGTCGCCACCCAGGGCATTCTGCC
>CALLYR010000445.1 GCA_937859005.1 uncultured Paracoccus sp.
CAACGCCGCGAGCACCAACGCGTACACCAGCGGCTCGCGCCAGTCGAGCTTGACCGCCACGGAATGGCCCTGGCGCGCGCGGATCAGGGCGCGGGCGAAATGGGTCTTGCCCGCCCCCACCGGCCCGTCCAGCAGCAGGCAGTCGCCCGGCCGCAGCACCGCCGCCAGCGCGCGGGCCAGCCCTGCGGTCGCGGCCTCGTCGGCATCGGGGATCGTGGCAAGGGGAACGGCGGTTGTCATCGGCGTGACCCTAGCCGCCAAAGGGGCAGGGGAAAAGAGGCGGCCCCGCCGCAGCATCCCTGAGAGACGACGCGGCGGCCCCCGGCGGGTGGCGGCAAGGCGGCCCGGATGATCCCTGCCCGACCGCGCATGACGCCGCGCAAAGCCAGCGGGATGTCCCGCTGAGCGAGGGTGGCCGCCTGCCCGTGCCCGGCATCCGCCCTGACCGCCCCGAGGGGGCCGGTTTCCCGCTGCCGGGTTTCCTGCGTCCCGCGCCTTCAGGCGTTGCCGCCCAGTGCCGCGCCCAGTTGCCGCGCGGCCTGCGCTACCTGCGCCCCCAGAACCCGCAGCCGTTCGACATCCAGCCGCGATTCCGGCCCCATCAGCGCCAGCGCCGCCACCGGATCGCCCGTGCCGCCAAAGACCGGTGCGGCCACGCCCGCCTGCCCCAGCGCGGATTCGCCGCGTTCGATCAGATAGCCGCTGTGGCGCAGGGTCGCGAGATCGGCGGTCAGTTCGCCCTGGTCGGTCAGGCTGCGGGAGGTCAGCGCGGGCAGGCTGCCCTGCCCCAGCAGCGCCCGCACCTGCGCCAGCGGCAGATGCGCGATCAGCGCCTTGCCCGCAGCCGAGGCGTGATAGGCCAGCCGCGTCCCCGCAGGCAGCGCGATGCGCAGCGGATGAGCCGATTCGGCCTGCGCCACCACCAGCGCCGCATCGCCGACCGCCACCGCCAGCACCGCGGATTCGCCGGTCTCGAAGCCCAGCACCCGCAGGATCGGCGCCGCCC
>CALLYR010000446.1 GCA_937859005.1 uncultured Paracoccus sp.
GCCACGCTGTGGTGGCGCTGGGGCGATCTGCCGATGCTGGCCGCGCTGGCGGCGGTGCTGACCGGGCTGCTGATGCCACGGCGTCGCAGGCGGCGGCATTCCGGTTGACGCTGCAGGTCCGCTAGCGTAGGCGGGCACGACCGTCACAACGGCTTCCTGGCGTGACGGATTGATTTCAATGGAGCATCCCATGCCGCGTCAGAATTACGTCTTCACCTCGGAGTCCGTCTCCGAAGGCCATCCCGACAAGCTTTGCGACCAGATCTCGGATGCGGTCCTCGACACCCTGCTGGCCGAGGAGCCGCAGGCTCGCGTCGCCTGCGAGGCCTTTGCCACCACGGCGACCGTCGTGATCGGGGGCGAGATCGGTCTTTGCGACGAAGCCCGCCTTGCCGAGGTGATGGGCGATGTCCCCGAAATCGCCCGCGAGGTGATCCGCGACATCGGATACGAACAGGAAAAGTTCCACTGGAACACCTGCCATGTGCTGAACTTCCTGCACCAGCAGTCGGCCCATATCGCGCAGGGGGTGGATACCGGCGGCGCGGGCGACCAGGGGATCATGTTCGGCTATGCCGTGGACGAGACGCCGGAACTGATGCCCGCGCCGATCCAGTACGCCCATGCCATCCTGCGCCGCCTGGCCGAGGCGCGGAAGTCGGGGGCCGAGCCCACCCTTGGTCCCGACGCGAAATCCCAGCTGTCGGTCCGCTATGAGGGCGGCAAGCCCGTCGAGGTGACGCAGATCGTCGTCAGCCACCAGCACAAGGACGAAAGCCAGACCTCGGACGACATCCGGGCGATCGTGGAACCCTATGTGCGCGAGGTGCTGCCGGATGGCTGGCTGACGGACAACACGGTCTGGCACGTCAATCCGACCGGCAGATTCGTGATCGGCGGCCCGGATGGGGATGCCGGGCTGACCGGGCGCAAGATCATCGTGGACACCTATGGCGGCGCGGCCCCGCACGGGGGCGGCGCGTTCTCGGGCAAGGACCCGACCAAGGTGGACCGCTCGGCCGCCTATGCCGCGCGCTATCTGGCCAAGAACGTGGTGGCGGCGGGGCTTGCGCGGCGCTGCGTGATCCAGCTGTCCTATGCCATCGGCGTGCGCGAGCCGCTGTCGATCTATGCCGACACCTTCGGCACCGGCCTCGTGCCCGAGGCCGAGATCGAACGTGCGGTGGCCCGCGTCATGGACCTGACCCCCCTGGGCATCCGCAACCATCTGGACCTGTGCCGGCCCATCTATCGCCGCACCGCCGCCTATGGTCATTTCGGCCGCGCGCCGGAGGCGGACGGCGGGTTCAGCTGGGAACGCACCGATCTGGTGGATGCGCTGAAGGGCATGTTCTAGGGCCCCTGCCCTTGCAAGGGCCCGCCCCAGTGGCGGGCCTTCCTCATTCCGGCGCGGGCAACAGGCGGGTGACGCCTTCCGCGCCCGCGCGGGCCAGTTCGGGGTCCAGCGACATCACCACATATTCCCCCCGCCGCCACAGGCCCGACAGGTCGTCGTAATGACGCGACAGCGGATGCCCCGACTGCCCGGTCGAGATGACGAAGACCGAACTGTCGGGATCGGCCAGGTCATAGACGCCGCGATAGCCTGCGCCCACGACATTGGCCCAAGGATTCGCCACATCCATCCGGTCGCGGGTGGCGGCGCGCGCAAGGCTCGACCCGTCGCCCGAGGTGGACTGCACGAGGCTGACCACCCAGTTCACCACCGGCATCCGGCCGAGGCCCGGATGTTCGTGCCGCGCCTCGTGCCGGTCGCCCCAGCGCCAGCTTGCCACGTCGGGACCGAAGCGCGCCGTCAGGTCCAGCAGCGCCGCATCGAGCGCCTGTCGCGCGATGGTTTCGCAATCCTCGACCGGGGCGGACTGGACCACGTCGCACCACACCGCGGCCCCGCCGATGTCGCGGAACACCCGCTCGATGAAGGCCGGGCGCAGCGGGATGCCGTGGCTGTCGGCAAGTCCGCCCAGTTCGTCCCGGATCAGGCGGTCCTGCAACTGCGCCATCCAGGCGGCATGGACCAGCGGCTCGGGCAGGTGCTCGCCCATGTTGCCGTTCCATTCCGCCAGCAGCGCCGGCGCGTCCTGCCGCTGGCGCTCGGCAGTGCCCGGC
>CALLYR010000447.1 GCA_937859005.1 uncultured Paracoccus sp.
ACCCCCGCGATCCATGCGGCCGCCCTGTGGACGCCTTTCGCGACGGTGGTGCGCGAGGACGTGGGCCGGCACAATGCGCTGGACAAGCTGGCCGGCGCGGTCGCGCGCGCAGGGCTGGACGCGAGCCTTGGCGCGGTTGCCGTGACCTCGCGCCTGTCGGTTGACCTTGTGCAGAAGACTGCGCGCATGGGCGCGCCCGTCCTGATCGGGGCGGGGGTGCCGACACGGCTGGCCATCGCCTGGGCCGATGCTGCGGGGCTGACCCTGATCGGCCGCGCGCGGGGCGATTGCTTCGACATCTTCACCCATCCCCATCGTATCCGGGACGACGCATCATGACCGACAAGCTGATCCGCATGGCGACGCAGATCGCCGATTTCTTCCGCAGCCAGCCGGATCTGGTGCCGGAACAGGCCGTGGCGGGGCATATCAACGATTTCTGGACCTATCGGATGCGGATGGACCTGCTGGATCAGTTGCGCGCAGGCGCCGCCGCCGATCCCATCGTGCAGGCCAGCGCCCCCTTCATCCGCCTGCCGCATGAGGCGACCGAAGGGGTGAAGCCCACAGATCCGCTGTCGCATCAGGAATAGCGCGGGAACCCGTTGGCGCGCTTGGGTCTTTTGTCCCTGCCGCATAGCCTGCGGTCGTGATAGCGTGCCCCCATGACACCGATCCCTTCCCGCCAGCAGATCCTTGACTGGATCGCCGACAATCCCGACGCGACCGCGAAACGCGACATCGCCAAGGCGTTCAACATCAAGGGCAGCGCCCGCATTGAACTGAAGCGCCTGCTGAAGGAGCTTGAGGTCGAGGGGCTGCTGGAACGCCGCCGCCGCAGCTATCGCGACGCCGAAAAGCTGCCGCCGGTGACGGTGGTGGAGATCCTGCCGCCCGACGCCGACGGCGACATCTTCGCCCGCCCGCTGGAATGGCAGGGCACCGCGCCCATGCCGCGCATTCTGTTCGCAGCCCGTCAGGCCGACCCCGCCGTTGCGCCGGGTGAGCGCGTGCTGGCCCGTCTCGTCGAGGTCGAGGGCCACGACCACCAGTATCAGGCCCGCCTGATCCGCCGCATCGGCGCCGCGGTCCACAAGGTCGTCGGCATCTTCCGCAAGGAAACCGAGGGCGGGCGCATCGTCCCCATCGACAAAGGCGTGGACCGCGAATGGCGCGTCCGCGACGATGCCACGCAAGGGGCGCAGGACGGCGAGCTGGTCGAGGCGGAACAGGTCGGATCGCGCCTGCGCATGGGCCTGCCCTGGGCGCGGATCACCGAACGGCTGGGCGACCCTTCGGCCCCGCGCGCCGTCAGCCTGATCGCCATCCACCAGCACGGCATCCCCGACGATTTCCCCGACGAGGTGATCGCCGAGGCCGACGCGCAGAAGCCCGCGACCATGATGGGGCGCGAGGACCTGCGCCGCCTGCCGCTGGTCACCATCGACCCGGTGGATGCGCGCGACCACGACGACGCCGTGGCCGCCCTGCCCGACGACGATCCCCGCAACCCGGACGGCATGGTGATCTGGGTCGCCATCGCCGATGTGGCGCATTACGTTCGCCCCGGTTCGGCACTGGACCGCGAGGCGCGGCACCGGGGCAACTCGACCTATTTCCCCGACCGGGTGGTGCCGATGCTGCCCGACATCCTGTCGGGCGACCTGTGTTCGCTGCACGAGGGCGTGGACCGCCCGGTGATCGCAGTCAGGATGCGGCTGGATGCGCAGGGCAACAAGATTTCCCACGACTTCCACCGCGGGATGATGAACAGCCTCGCCTCGCTGTCCTACGAACAGGCGCAGGCGGCGGCGGACGGCAAGCCCGACGACGCCACCGGCCCGCTGATGGACAGCGTGATCCGCCCGCTGTTCGCGGCTTACGCGCTGCTGAAGAAGGCCCGCGCGCGGCGGCAGCCGCTGGACCTGGACCTGCCGGAACGCAAGATCGAGCTGACCCCGGACGGGCGAGTGAAATCGGTCGCCTTCCGCGAGCGCTTCGACGCGCACCGGCTGATCGAGGAATACATGGTGCTGGCGAATGTCGCCGCCGCCGAGGAACTGACCCGCCTGCGCCGCCCGCTGCTGTTCCGCGTCCACGAGGAACCCACCCCCGAAAAGCTGAACGCCCTGCGCGACGTGGCCGAGGCATCGGGTTTCTCGCTGGCCAAGGGGCAGGTCCTGCAGACGAGCCAGCTGAACCGGCTGCTGTCGCAGGCGCAGGGGACGGATTTCGACGAACTCATCAACATTTCCACTCTGCGGTCGATGACACAGGCCTATTACCACCCGGAAAACTTCGGCCATTTCGGGCTGGCGCTGAAAAGCTATGCGCATTTCACCAGTCCCATCCGGCGCTATTCCGACCTGATCGTGCACCGGGCGCTGATTTCAGGGCACGGCTGGGGCGCGGCGAACAAGGACGGGCTGTCGCAGCAGGACACCGAGATGCTGGAACAGACCGCCCAGCACATCAGCGAAACCGAGCGCCGCAGCATGGAGGCGGAGCGCGACACCAACGACCGCTATCTCGCCGCCTATCTGGCCGACCGCGTGGGCAGCGAGTTCGCCGGCCGGATCAGCGGCGTCCAGCGCTTCGGCGCCTTCGTCAAGCTGGACGAAACGGGGGCGGACGGACTGCTGCCGATCCGCGAGATCGGCAACGAATATTTCCATTTCGACCGCGACGCGCAGGTGCTGCTGGGCTCCGAGTCCGGTCTGGAGATCGGCATCGGCCAGCGCGTCACGGTCCGGCTGGCCGAGGCGATTCCCACCACCGGCGGGCTGACGCTGGAACTGGTGGAACTGGAGGGCAAG